>DATGJQ010000050.1:0-36924 GCA_035295105.1 Candidatus Acidiferrales bacterium
TTTCTTTCTCCATCGCGACTCGCCCCGACAGGAGATCGATATAGAAATCCTAGGGAATCAGCCAGACTGCCTTTTGGTCAACGTGTTCTACAACCCGGGCACGAGCGGCGCGAAATTTGACTACGGTTATCGCGGAACACCCATAATCATAGCGTTGGGATTTGATGCGTCAAAGGCTCCACATCAATACACGATTGAATGGGATCCGTGTGAGATTAGATGGTCGGTCGACCGCAAGCTGATTCACCGTCGAGCGATCTGGGATCCGACTCCGATCCCTCACTTACCGATGGCTTTACACGTCAATACTTGGCCAACAGCCTCACGCGAGTTAGCGGGACGGCTGGATCTCCGGGCGCTGCCTGCGTCAGCGATCATACGCCGAGTCGCCGTCGATGCATATGATCTGGATAGTCCAGCTCAGCCAGTTACGGTCACACCCCAAACCACCGATGAAGGCACTTAGTAACGCCGATAGGTTCCGCCGGCTGAACCGATGGCCGCACTACATAGTCAGTTGATCAGGGCTTCGTTTTGTTGTTCGGACGCTCCCGAATGAAATAACCCTGGTTTCTTCCACAAGTAGGGACAAACGGCGCCGAAAACGGCTCGATTCGGAACCAGAAAGTATCACAGTTTTATCACAATCTGGCCCTTTGGACGGATCCCTGATCGATCGTAAGCACCGGATGTGACTCAAACCAAAAGGGAAAACTAGTGGGGCTGGGGAGATTCGAACTCCCGACCTACGGTTTAGGAAACCGCCGCTCTATCCATCTGAGCTACAGCCCCGCGATTGAAGAGCCCTCAGTTTAATATGTATTGCCGCCGTTGGCGAAGCAATCTCTTCTCTCTGCAAATCTCCTTGAAGACAGATTCCTGAGCAAATTGTGCTCGGCTCCGTGATCGAACGGCTGATCGGCCCCGATCACGTTCCCGATCGACGCGGTTCTTAATTTCGCACACAAAGGCCGCGCCACGCCCGGAGCCCTGGGGAATTGCATTTGCCTGGGGTTGTGCATGCATGTTGCTTATTTCGTTGAGAGTTATTGCTTGCTCGCAAAATTCCGGTGTGCTATACACCGCCGCGAATCCGCGATTGGTTTTAGGCGTGGAAATTCGCAAGGACGGATAGAAAATCGGCCAGCCCGGGAGGTACGCGATGCGCGTTCGCTTCATTCGGTCCCTGATCTTCGCTTTTCTGATCGCCGCAAGTGCCGGAATCTTCGGTGCCTCTGCTTCCGCCTCCACGCTCACCGGCACGGTTTCCGACTCTTCCGGGAAAGTGATTCCCGGCGCCATGGTTACGGCCACCAATGAGGCCACCAGCGTCAACTCTGCCACCACGACGGACAAGGCCGGGCTCTACGTGATCCCCAATCTCACGCCGGGCGTGTATCAAATCAACGTGCAGCAGGACGGCTTCAAAAGCGTGGTGAAGAAAGACGTCGCCTTGCACGCCGAAGAAAATATTGAAGTCAACATTTCGATGGAAGTCGGCTCGCTCAATCAAAGCATCACCGTTGAATCCGGCGCGCCGGTCGTTCAACTGACCTCCGCCACGCTCACCAGCACGGTGACGGAAACCGCGGTGGCCGAGTTGCCGGTTAACGGGCGCTCCTGGACGGACCTCGCGGTCCTGCAGCCGGGCATCACCAGCATCCACGCCCTGCCGGATGTCTCCACGCCGGACCGCATCGGGCGCGGGCTGGGCAACCAGCTGACCATCTCTGGCGCGCGGCCGCAGCAGAATAATTATGTGATCAACGGAATAAGTATGAATGATTACACAAATGGCGCGCCGGGCAGCCTGCAGGGCGGCAACCTGGGAGTGGACGCCATTCAGGAATTCACCGTGCTCACCGCGAATTACTCGGCGGAGTACGGGCGCACTTCCGGCGGAGTGATCAGCGCCATTACCCGCTCAGGCTCCAACGCCCTGCACGGCAGCGCCTACGAATTCATTCGCAACAGCGCCCTCGACGCGCGGAATTTCTTCGACGGCCCCACGATCCCGCCCTTCCGCCGCAATCAGTTCGGGGCCTCGGAAGGCGCTCCGATCCAAAAGGACAAAACGTTTATCTTCGGCGACTACGAGGGTTTGCGGCAGCAGCTCGGCCTCAGCCAGTTGGTGCAGGTTCCCTCGCTCGCGGCCCGCAGCGGCACGCTTTGCTCCACCGATCCGAGCGCCCCGCCGGACTGTTCGCAAACCATGCAGGTGGCAGTCGATCCGGCTGTCGTCCCGTACCTGGCCTTTTATCCCAAGCCGAACGGCGCCCTGCTCTGCCCGGGATTTCCCGGCCCGTGCGTGGGCGGCGATGTGGGCAACTACCAGTTCTCCGGCGCGCAAACTTCCAGCGAGAACTTTTTTACCTTCCGTGTGGATCACACGTTCTCCGGCAAGGACAATCTTTTCGGAACCTACTCGTTTGACGGTTCGACACTGGATCAAACCGACGAGTTCGACAACAAAATCATCAACGCCAGAACGCGCCGCCAGATTGTCACCATCCAGGAGAATCACATTTTCCGGCCGACGCTGGTGAACTCCATCCGCTTCGGCTACAACCGCTCGTTCGGCGCTTCGCCTGTGAGCGCGACAGCTGTCAACCCGCTGGCCGCGGACACCACCCTGGGATTTGTGCCGGGAGACACCTCTGGCACGCTCGATATTCCTGGCATCACATCTTTTTCCGGCGGGCTGAGCACGCAGGCGCCTCAGAGCTGGACCTGGAATTCGTTTCAGGTCTTTGACGATGTTTCGATGACGCGGGGGATTCACTCGATGAAGTTCGGCGCGAACGTCGAGCGCATTCAGGACAACAGCTTCTCTCCGTCGCGCCCTGGCGGGGGATTCGTCTACAACTCGCTTCAGGATTTTCTCACCAACCAGGCGGCCCAGAGTTTCAGGACCGATGTCCCCGGATTGTTGAATCCTCGTTACCTTCGCCAGACCATCGTCGGCGGTTACGCGCAGGATGACATGCGCGTGTTTCAGAATCTGACTGTCAACGTAGGCCTGCGCTACGAAATGGCGACGGTTCCTTCGGAAATCCATGGCGAACTTTCCACGCTGGTGAACTTCAGCAACAGCGCGGCATTGCATCTTGGCAATCCAATCTTCGCCAATCCAACGCACCGTAATTTCGAGCCCCGCGTGGGCTTCGCCTGGGATCCTTTCCACAACGGCAAGACCTCCGTGCGCGGCGGATTCGGCATGTTTGACGTACTGCCGCTGCCAATCGAATTGCGCGGCGCAGTGTTTGCAGTATTTCCGTTTTTCGATTCAGCCAGCGTAACTCCCTCCAGCAGCAATCCGCTGAGCGCAGGAGATTTTCCGAACAACGCCTTCAACCGCTTGACTACCGATGAGTCTTCGGCGCGCGTCGATTACATCGAGCCCAATCCCAAACGAAATTACGTGATGCAGTGGAGCCTGAGCGTTCAGCGCGAAGTGCTCCCCAATACCGCCGTCCTGATCGCCTACGTCGGCTCTCGCGCCGTCCACAACGCGCTGCAGACGGACGACAGCAACATCGTGCTACCAACTCTCACATCGGCCGGCTATCTGTGGCCCTGCGGTCCGGATGGAACGGGCAACGCTTGCGCGTCCGGCTTTTCCCCCAGCGGCACGCAGGCGAATCCAATACCCGGAGCTTTGCTGAATCCGAATGTGGCGCGCATCTCGTCCACTTTTTTCAATTCCGACGCCAGCTACCACGCCCTGGAAGTGCAGGTGGTAAAGAGGCTCTCGCGCGGATTCCAGCTGCAAGGCTCCTACACCTGGGCGCGCAGCATCGACACTAGTTCCGGATCGACCGACGGCGACCAGTTCCTGAACGGAATCTCCAGCCTGCTCTACTTCGATCGAGCGCTGCGCCGCGGGCCGTCGGACTTCAACGTGGACCAGAACCTGGTGATCAACTACGTGTGGGATCTTCCGACTCCCCGCGGCTTAAAGGGCGCGCTGGCCTGGCCGGTGAGCGGGTGGCAGTGGAATGGAATCCTCACGCTAACCGGCGGCGTGCCGTTTACGGCGCTCATCGGCGGCGACCCGCTCGGCGAAAATAACGTCGACCCGTTCGGCTATCCCAACCGCGTGACCAGCGGCGGCTGCAGTTCTCCGGTCAATCCCGGAAATCCCGATAGCTACATCAAGCTCAACTGCTTCAGCCTTCCTAACGCGCCGTCATCGTTCGCCGCGCAGTGCGTGAATTTCCCGGGAGCAACGCAGCCTGCGCCCAATGGCCAGGTGTACTGCGCGAATTTGCTGGGCAGTGAAACGCGCAATGCTCTCATTGGTCCGGGGCTGGCGGATTTCGATATGTCTTTCTTCAAAAACAATCCAATCAAAAAGATTTCGGAATCCTTCAACGTTCAATTTCGCGCCGAAATTTTTAATATTCTCAATCACCCCAACTTCGTGCCGCCGACCGACAACGAATTCCTGTTCAATCAGGACGGTTCTCCCGTCCCGGGCGCCGGACAAATCACCAGAACATCAACCACCTCCCGGCAGATCCAGTTTGCGCTAAAATTCATCTGGTAGGCGCAGGATCCAGTGCGGGATGATCGAATCGCACGTGACGACCAACGGTGAGGCCCATTGTGAATTCTGTTCATAAAAGTTTGTGTTTCCTGATTCTCTCGTGCCTGCTCATTTGCCCGATGGCGGCGCAGAAGGCCGATGCGCCGGCGCAGCAAGGAATTGCTACGGCTCCTCCGCCGTGGGCCTATGGAATGGAAACCACGACGGGAGCTCCGCCCCCCGACCGCCCCGATTCCGAAGCGCGCGGCGGAGCGGACGATGGCACCCCCCGCCACTTGCCCACCAGCAAGTTTTCCTTCACGCTGACGCAACTGCGCAACATTTACGCGCCGGCCGATTGGTATCCCGAAGACCATCCGGCGATGCCCAACATCGTGGCCCACGGCCACAAGCCGGATGTCACCGCCTGCTCTTTCTGCCACTACCCCAACGGCAAAGGCCGTCCGGTAAACACGAATCTCGCGGGACTTCCCTACACTTACATCCTGCACACGCTCGAGGATTTCAAGATGGGCGCGCGCGGCAGCGCCGACACGCGCAAATCCAATACCAACCAGATGATCAAGTTCGCCACCATGATGTCAGACGATGAGAAAAAAGATGCCGCGCATTATTTCAGCTCCATGAAGTGGACGCCATGGATCCGCGTCGTCGAATCCGACACCATTCCCAAGATGCTGATCGCCAACGGCATCTACCTTCGAGCGCCCGGCAATGATACGCAGTCGCTCGGCGATCGCATTATCGAAACGCCGGAAAATGTGGAAGCCACCGAAGTGCTGCGCGATGACCGTTCCGGCTTCGTCGCCTATGTGCCGCCCGGCAGCATTAAAAAAGGCGAGTCGCTGGTCATGACCGGCACCGGCGGGAAGACCATCGCTTGCACGACGTGCCACGGCTCTGACCTTATGGGCATGGATCCCGTGCCGGGACTCGCGGGACGCTCTCCGAGTTACCTGGTGCGGCAGATGTATGACATGCAGCACGGCTTTCGCACCGGAGAATGGACCGCGCAGATGAAACCCGTAGTGGCCAAACTGAGCGCTGATGACATGATGGCGATTGCCGCGTATCTGTCGTCGAGGAGCGTCGCGCCGGCAGCTTCTTCTGCCGCGTCGAAATAGGCGCGGCAAAGGCCGCCCGTGGCAAAACGGCGGGGTCCGATAGCCTTTCCGGAAGAGCGCGGATGCAGCCCACGCCCTGGCATCCCTCATTATCAGTTTGTGATATGCTGCTTAACACTTCGAAGGTCAGGAGGCGAATGTTATGAAGAAAATGCTGCTGGGTGTTGCGGTTGCACTGTTGGTAAGCTTGCCCGCTTTGGCTGCGCTTAAAGTAGGCGAGATGGCCCCCAATTTCTCGGCGCGCGGTTCGCTGGGGGGAAAAGAATTTGATTTTTCCCTGCAAGAAGCATTGAAGAAGGGGCCGGTGGTCGTTTACTTCTTCCCGTCGGCCTACACCAAGGGCTGCGATCTGGAAGCCCATACCTTTTCTCAAGAGATCGATAAATTCACCGCCGCCGGAGCCAGCGTCATTGGCGTATCGGCGGACAGTATCGCGCGGCTGAATCGCTTCGCCGCCGATCCGGAATTCTGCGCCGGAAAGTTTCCGGTCGCTTCCGACACGGACAAGAAAATCGCCACCTCTTATAACCTGAGCACCAATGCCGTAAAGCCCGGACAGATGGACGTGAAGGGCGATACGATCGACCACGACTTCATCGAGCGCGAGACCTTCGTAATCGGCAAAGATCACAAGATCGTCGCCGCGTTCTCCTCAAAGGATGACGGCATTTCACCCGATCAGCACGTGGCCAAGGCCCTGGAGATCGTGCAGAAACTCGGCAAGTAGCCGCGGCCCGCTGCCATTTGTCGCCTCCTGCAAACCAAGCCGGTTCCTCGCGCAAAGCGAGGAACCGGCTTTTCTTTGTAAGGCACGGCTTCAGCCGTGCCGCAGAGCTCGGGGGTTCAACGCAGCTTTAGCCGCTGGCCAATTCGAGACCGCCGTACTCAACAAACTCTGAAGCCCGACCCTCGCGACAGGCAATCTCCACCGAAACATGGTAAAACAATAAGGCAAAGTAGCCGATATTCTTCGGTAAGCATGGCTGCCCACCAAGGCCGCCGGAATCCTATTTTTTCGATTGGGGCGAATCAGATCATGGCCATTGCAACGATTAATCCCGCGACGGGAGAAACCATCAAGACCTTCGACGCGCTGACCGACGCGCAAGTCGACCAGAAAATTCAGAAGGCCACGGAAACGTTTCGTTCGTTCCGCAAGCTAACCTTCGCCGATCGCGCCAAGATGATGAATCGCGCCGCGGAAATTCTCGAGAGCGAGAAAGACGCGCTCGCGCACCTGATGACCCTGGAAATGGGCAAGACGCTGCGCTCCGCGGTGGACGAGGCCGTGAAGTGCGCCTGGGTTTGCCGCTTTTACGCTGAACACGCGGAAAAATTTCTGGCCGATGAAATCGTCGAAACTCCCGCGAGCCGCAGCTTCATCCGCTACCAGCCCATGGGCGTGGTTCTGGTGATCATGCCCTGGAACTATCCGTTCTGGCAGGTGTTCCGCTTCATCGCGCCGGGATTGATGGCCGGCAATGTCGGCTTGCTGAAACACGCGTCCAACGTTCCGCAGTGCGCCCTGAAAATCGAAGAGATTTTGCTGAAGGCCGGCTTTCCCGAGGGCGCTTTTCAGACGCTCTTGATCGGCTCGGACAAAGTGGACCGCATTCTGGACGATCCCCGAGTCGCCGCAGCGACTCTAACCGGCAGTGAAGGAGCGGGAGTCAAAGTCGGCGCAGGCGCGGCGCAAAGAATCAAGAAGGTGGTGCTCGAACTGGGCGGCAGCGATCCGTTTGTCGTGATGCCCAGCGCCAACCTCGACGAAGCGGTCGCCGTCGGGATCAAAGCGCGCACGCTCAATAACGGACAATCCTGCATCGCCGCCAAGCGTTTCATCGTCGCCGATCAAATCGCCGATCAATTTCAACGCGAGTTTGTCTCCCAGATGGAAAAGCTGAAACTCGGCGATCCGTTTGACGCCAAAACCGACGTCGGCCCACTGGCCAACGCCGAAGCCGTCAAATCCTTGCAAGCGGATGTTTCCGCCTCGGTGAAGGCCGGGGCGAAAGTTCTGACCGGAGGCAAGCCCGCCGACATGCCCGGCAGCTTTTACTTGCCAACGGTTCTGACCAACGTCCCGGAGAATTCACCGGCCTATCGCGAGGAGTTGTTTGGTCCGGTCGCTTCCATCTTCCGCGTGAAAAATATCGACGAAGCCATTCGTGTCGCCAACGACGTTCGCTTCGGCCTGGGTGCCAGCGCCTGGACCAACGACAAGTCCGAACAAGAACGGTTCATCAACGAGCTCGAAGCCGGCATGGTCTTCGTTAATCAGATGGTTTTCTCCGATCCGCGCGTCCCGTTCGGCGGTGTGAAACGTTCCGGCGTCGGCCGCGAACTCAGCACCTACGGGATTCGCGAGTTCACCAACGTCAAGACGGTCTGGGTAAAGTAAGGAGCCACCCTCCAAGAACCAATCATTTTTCACTTGCAAGGCGAAAAATACCAATGGTATAGTGGTATGACCATTGCGGCTTGCCAGCTCGCGTTATTGGCAAGTGATTCGATTCCCGGTGTTTAGCTACTGTGCACTGAGGATTTTGTCTTGTACAAAACCATTCAAGCCTCGCGGCTCTACGAGCAGATCGTTCAACAGATTGAGGAATCCATCCTCAAGGGCGAGTTGGCCGAAGGTAGCCAACTTCCCGCTGAGCGCGATCTGGCTAAGCAGTTCGGCGTCAGCCGCACTGCCGTCCGGGAAGCCATCAAGGCGCTCCAGGAAAAGGGACTGGTGGACGCATTTCCGGGACGCGGGACTTTTGTCACGAACGGCACTCCGGACTCCATGCGCCGCTCGCTGGACCGGCTCATCAAGAGCGACGAACCGGAAGGGCGGGCGCACCTGGTCGAGTTTCGCGAAATTCTGGAACCAGAGATTGCGGCCCTGGCCGCCGTCCGCGCCACGGACCAGGATCTCGCCGAAATGCGCGATGCCGTTTCGGTGATGGACCAGGCGCGGCAGGATTCCGACGCATTCATCGAAGCGGATCTCGATTTTCATCTGGCATTGGCCGAAGCGGCCGGAAACCCCATCGTTCTCTCTTTGATCGATTCCATCGTGGGGCTGCTGCGCGACCAGCGTTTGCAAATTTTCCGGATCGGCGGCGGTCCCGAACGCGGGCAACACCACCATCGCCGGATTCTGGAGGCGGTTGCGCGCCACGATCCGCAAGCGGCACGGGCCGCGATGCAGGCTCACCTTACCCAAGTGCGCGAGGATTCGCGCAATTCCAAAGACGATCCAACAGCAGACGCCTAGCGGCTAATTTCAGCCAGGAGAATTCAGCGAATGGCAAATCTCGGTTTTGTAGGACTCGGAGTGATGGGCGGCAACATGGTCGCTCGCCTCCTCGAGAAGGGACACAAAGTTACCGGCTATAACCGTACCAAAGCGAAAGCGCAGTGGCTGATCGATAAGGGAATGAAGTGGGGAGATTCCCCGCGCGGCGTGAGCGCAGCGTCCGATTTCACATTCTCGATGGTCACCAACGCCGCGGCAATGCACTCGATCACGGATGGACCGGACGGAATTCTCGCCGGGCTGGGTCCGGGGAAAATCCTGATCGACATGAGCACCATCAGCCCGTCGGTAAGCCGCGGCCTCGCGGCGAAAGTGCGCGAGAAGGGCGCCGACATGGTGGACTCGCCCGTTTCCGGCAGCGTGATTACGCTGCAGGAGGGAAAGCTGTCGGTGATGGTCGGAGGGCGGCGGGAAACGTTTGAAAAGGTTAAGCCGGTGCTGAACGATGTCGGCCCGAAAGTCACCTACGTTGGCGACAATGGCTTAGCGCTGGCGATGAAAATTGCCACCAACCTCAGCCTCGCCGTGCAGATGCTGGCATTCTGCGAAGGCGTACTGCTGGCGGAGAAAAGCGGAATTCCCAGGGCCACCGCCGTGGACGTGCTGACGCACAGCGCAATTGCTTCGCCGATGGTTCAATACCGGGGCCCATTTGTGTTAAAAATGCCGGACGAAGCCTGGTTCGACGTGAACATGATGCAAAAGGATATGCTGCTGGCGATGGACATGGGGCGGCAACTCGATGTTCCCCTCCCGACGACCGCGGTGACGAATGAATTTCTGACGGCCGCGCGGGGCATGGGCTTGGTGAAGCACGATTTCGCGGTGATATTCGAGGTGCTAGCTCGAATGTCCGGGGTAAGCAAATGAAAACCGAAAGCAAGGAAGCGGTGAAGAACGCGGGCGCCGGCGACGCTGAAAAGTGGCTGCACATGTACCGCGACATGCAGCGGATTCGCCTGTTCGAGGAACAGGTGAATCAGTTGTACACGCGCGCGGTGATGCCGGGCCTAGCGCACCTATATATCGGCGAAGAAGCGGTGGCCGTGGGAATTTGCTCGGCACTAAATCGCGATGACTATGTTACCAGCACCCACCGCGGCCACGGACATTGCCTGGCCAAAGGTGCCTCCCCCGACCGCATGTTTGCCGAACTGCTGGGAAAAGAAGCGGGCTACTGCAAGGGGAAAGGCGGATCGATGCACATCGCCGATCCGGCCAGCGGGAATTTGGGCGCCAACGCCATCGTCGGCGGCAGCGCGGGCATCGCCACGGGAGCTGCGTTTTCCGCGAAGTATCGCGGCACCAAGCAAGTTACGGTCTGCTTTTTCGGAGAGGGTGCGCTCGGCCAGGGCCTCCTCTACGAAACGATGAATCTCGCGCGCCTCTGGAATCTGCCGGTGATCTACGTTTGTGAAAATAATATGTACAACGAGTACACGCATTATTCGGAAACCACCGCGGGAGAAATCCTGGCGCGGCCGGCAGCCTTCGGGATTCCCGCGGAGAGCGTGGACGGCCAGGACATCCAGTCAGTGCACGCGGTGGCCAGCCGCATGATCGCCGATGCGCGCGCCGGAAACGGACCCTCGTTCCTCTTGTGTAACACCTACCGCTATCACGGGCACCACGTCGGCGACGTCAGCCGCGACTATTACCGCGCCAAGCAAGAAGAAATGGAATGGCGCGCCGAACGCGATCCGATCAAGGTGCTGACCGACCGTTTGCTGCGTGACAAGCTCGCGACGCAGGCGCAGCTCGACGAAATCGAGGCGCAAGCGAAAACCGAAATCGACACCGCGGTGGCCTTCGCGCTGCAAGCCCCGTATCCGGCACCGGAGAAGGCGGGGGAGGACGTTTATGCCTGAAGTGGCCGTACGCGAATTGACCATGGCCGAAGCGGTGCGCGAAGCGCTCTCGGAAGAAATGCGCCGCGATCCCACCGTGTTCGTCATGGGGGAAGACGTCGCCGAAGCGGGAACTCCTTTCAAAGTGCTTTCCGGGATGGTTGAAGAATTCGGAAAGTCGCGCATCATCGACACGCCCATTTCCGAGCCGGGTTTTACGGGCGTCGGCGTGGGCGCTGCGATGACCGGGCTGCGTCCCGTCGTGGACATCATGTTCGGAGATTTCCTGACGCTGGTGATGGACCAGCTCGTCAACCAGGCCGCCAAGGTCCACTACATGTCCGGCGGCGCGTGGAAAGTTCCGATGGTGCTGCGAACCACGCTCGGAGCATCGCGCCGCTCGGCCGCGCAACATTCGCAGTCGCTACAAGCATGGCTCAGCCACGTGCCCGGCCTGAAAGTGGTGCTGCCATCGACGCCCCACGATGCCAAGGGTCTGATGAAGACCGCGATCCGCGACGACAATCCGGTAATTTTCATCGAAGACAAAATGATGTTTCGCCTCAAAGGCCCGGTGCCGGCCGAGGATTACACAATTCCCTTCGGCGTAGCGGACATCAAGCGGGAAGGCGAGGACATTACCATCGTGGCCACCAGCAGCATGGTGCAGGTGGCGCTCGGCGCGGCCATCCAGCTCCAGGAAATCGGCATCAGCGCGGAAGTGGTCGATCCACGCACGACTTGGCCGCTGGACGAAAAGACTCTGATCGAATCGGCGAAGAAAACTTCCCGCGCCATCGTCCTCGACGAAGGCTACGAGAAATACGGCGTGACCGCGGAGATCGCTTCGGTCATCGCCACCGGCGCGTTCTACGATCTGGACGCACCAGTAAAACGCATCGGCGCGATGCACGTGCCCGTTCCCTTTTCGCCGCCGCTCGAAGACGCCACTATTCCGTCGGAAAAGGCCGTTTTTGAAGCGGCGCGAGCGATGTGCAAGAGGACGTAACGCCCGGGGTTCTGAGATTTCATGAATCTTTCTCGCTTCACGAATGGGACGCAATTTAGCGAGTTTTGTAGGGCACGGCTTCAGCCGTGCCGAGTAGCGTCGAGCGAGAAGGGCTTTAGCCCCTGGCAGGCATGGCGCAGCTCGAGCGTCGCTAGACAAGAGAGTTGAAAATATCTGCGTACCGCGGCTAGGAGAGTCAACGTTAAGTCCCTGCCGACACAAAAGGTCAGGGGCTGAAAGCCCAGTCTTTCATCGGGACGTTGCGGCACGGCTGAAGCCGTGCCCTACAAAGATTTCGGACCAACACTGGCTGCGATTCTGTGCTGCAAATCTTGGGGGTGAACCATGGCATTGCCAACCTACGGAACGATGGCGGTGGATTGGGAACAGCGCGTTAATTTTGACCGCTTGCGCCGCCAGCGCCTGGAACGCGCCAAGAAACTTCTGGCGGAATCTTCCATGGGCGCGCTGCTCTGCTTTGACATGAACAATGTGCGCTATATCACCGCGACGCACATCGGCACGTGGGCTCAGGACAAGAACAGCCGCTTCACCCTGCTGCCGCAGAATGACGAGCCGCTGTTGTGGGATTTCGGCTCCGCCGCAAAACACCATCGCTTGCATTGCGACTGGCTGGGCGAACGCTCGCAGGCCGGGATTCCGCTCCTGCGCGGCGCGATGTCTCCGGAGATGGGACGCGCGGAGGATGTGGCCAAAAAAATTCGCGTCGAGCTCGAGAAGCGCGGCCTGCATAAGGAACCCCTCGGCGTGGACATCATCGAGCCGCCGATTCTTTTCGCCCTGCAGCGCGAAGGGATCACCGTCGTGGACGGCCAGCAAATCATGTCCGACGCGCGAGTGATCAAGACGCAGGACGAAATCACCCTGCTGAACATGTCCGCCATGATGGTGGATGCCGCGTACCACGATCTGTATTGCGCGATGAAGCCGGGCATGAGCGAAAATCAGGCGGTGGGCCTCGTCAGCAAGACTCTCTACGATCTGGGATCGGAATACGTGGAGGCGGTCAACGCCATTTCCGGCGAGCGCTGCAATCCCCACCCGCACGTATTTTCTGATCGCGTGCTGCGCCCTGGCGATCCGGTGTACTACGACGTGCTTCATTCCTATATGGGCTACCGCACCTGCTATTACCGCTGCTTCTCGATCGGCTACGCCTCGCGGGTGATGGTCGATGCCTACAAGCGCTGCCGCGATTATCTCGACGCCGCCATTTCGCTGATTCAGCCGGGACGGACGACGGCCGAAATCGCTTCAGTGTGGCCCAAAGCGCAGGAATTCGGATTCCCCGATGAGGAAGCGGCGTTCGCGCTGCAATTCGGGCACGGCATCGGCCTGGCGATTTGGGAAAAGCCGGTGATCAGCCGCCTGGTTTCCATCGAGCACTCGCATGAGATCAAGCCGGGAATGGTATTCGCGCTGGAAACTTTCTGGCCCGCGAAAGATGGCTGGAGCGCGGCGCGCATCGAGGAAGAAATTGTGGTCACCGAAACGGGCCACGAAGTGATCACGCGCTTCCCTGCCGAAAAGCTGCTGGTCGCCGGAGCATCTTACGTGACCGTGGACGGGCCGCTCGAAACTTTGCGCGAGCATGATGGTCCGCCCAGCCGGGACGTGGTGAAAATGGTGGAAGCCAGCGCCAAACACAACGGCCTGAAACAGAATGGCGCCAAGCAGCCAGTCGCGAAATCCGAAGCCAAGAAACCAGTAAAGGCGCAGCGGCGTTAGGGCCGCGAAGAAAGCAGCCCAGAGAATCCCATGGCCTACAGCATCGTGATGCCCGCGCTCGAGATGGCCCAGGAAACCGGCAAGCTATTATCCTGGCGGAAAAAAGAAGGCGAAGCCGTCGGCAAGGGTGAACCGCTCCTCGACGTCGAGACCGACAAGGCGGTCGTGGAGATTGAGTCTCCGGCCGAAGGATTTCTCGCAGGTGTGAAAGCGCAAGCGGGCGACGTGATTCCTGTGGGGCAGACGATTGCCTGGATTGTTCGCGAGGGTGAAAAAGCTCCCGCGGACGATGGCGCCGCAGCTTCCGGCCGGCGCATGGACACCAAGGCCACGCCCGCGGCGGCTGCTTCGGAAACTGCCGCTGCGCCGGCGAGTGCTGCTGGTGCTGGCGCCAGGCTTTCGCCCAAAGCTCGACGGTTGGCGAAGGAGCATGGGGTGGACCTTTCACTCGTGCGCGGGTCTGGCGGCGAGGGCGAAATTCTTGCCGAGGACATTCTTGCTTTTGTTGCTGCGGGCGCAGCAGCAGGAACGGCCGCAACAACCAAAACCCAAAATCCGCAGGCTGCCCTTCCTTCCTCAGGGCAAGAAGCCCGCGCCACTCAAACGCTTAGCCAGGTGGCTCGGCTGATGGCTGAGCGGACTGCGCAGAGCTGGACTTCCGCGCCGCATTTTTTTATTAGCCGGGAGATTGATGCCGGTGGTCTGCTCGTCGCACGCGAAAAATTCGGACCTGGCATCGAGAAAGAGCGCGGCGTCAAGCTTAGCCACACGGATCTGCTGGTCGCGGCTGTGGCGTACGCGCTGGCAAAGCATCCTCTCGTGAATGCCAGCTGGACTGGCGACGCCATTCGCATGAATCCGGAAATCAACGTGGGCGTGGCCATGGCCGTGGAAAGCGGCGTGGTCACCGCCGCAATCCCCGGCGCCAACACGAAAAAACTGGGCGAGATCGCCGTGCTGCGCCGCGACCTCACCGAGCGGGCGCGCGCCGGGAAACTGCGTCCAGCAGACATTACCGGCGCGACATTCACGATCAGCAATCTGGGCATGTACAACGTGGACGCATTCACCGCGATTATCGTCCCGCCGCAGGCCGCCATTCTGGCCGTCGGCCGAATTGCCGATCGCGTCGTGCCTGTTGACGGCAAGCCGGGCATTCGACCGATGATGACGCTCACGCTTTCCTGTGACCATCGCGTTTTTGATGGCGCGCGCGCGGCCCTTTTTCTGAATGACCTTGCCGCTGCCATTCTTGAACCGCAAACGCTTCTCAAGTGATAGACTCCCAGAACCCGGGCAGACCTAATAGCTGACGCAAACTGGTTCGAGGCGCTATTCGGCCTCCCAGTGAAGCTCGGCCCGAAGTGAAGCTCCGGGGAAACGCCAAGGAGAATTATCTATGAGCAACGGGACCGAGAATCAGCCGCGAGTCCACGCCGCCTCCAAGCGCAAGGCCAAGCAGCCCTTCTACAAGACGCTTTGGGGGCAGGTGTTGATCGGCGTGGCTTTGGCGATCATCTACGGCAAGTATTTCCCGGCCTCCGCGGTGAAAATGAAGCCGCTCGGCGACGGCTTCATCAAGCTGATTACCATGGTGATCACGGTCATCATTTTCTGCACCGTGGTGAGCGGCATCGCGGGCATGGAAAATTTGAAGAAGGTTGGGCGCATCGGCGGCAAGGCCCTGCTGTATTTCGAGGTGGTGTCCACGTTTGCGCTGTTCACCGGGATGTTTGTGGGCAACGTGACCCACCCCGGCTCCGGATTCAACGTAAACGTCGCGTCGCTCGACGCCAAATCGGTGGCTGCCTACGCTGGCGCCGCCAAGGAACAAAGCGTGCAGGATTTCCTGATGAACATCATCCCGACGACCATGGTGAACGCCTTCGCGCAGGGCAACATCCTCCAGGTGCTGCTGGTAGCCGTTTTGTTCGGCTTTGCGCTCTCGCTCATCGGCGAAAAGGGAAAACCTGTCGTGCAATTTTTCGACTCGCTGACGCAAGCGGTGTTCAGCATCGTCAACATGCTGATGTGGCTGGCCCCCATAGGCGCCTTCGGAGCGATGGCCTTTACGGTAGGGCGTTACGGGATCAGTTCGCTTGGCCCGTTGGGAAAATTGATCGGCATCTTCTATGTCACGTGCCTTGTTTTCGTGCTGGTGGTCATGGGCGTCATCGCCTGGATTTCCGGCTTCAACATCATTCAATTCTTGAGGTACATCAAAGAAGAAATCGTTATTGTGCTGGCCACCAGTTCCTCGGACCCGGCACTGCCCACGCTGATGGAAAAAATGGAGAAGCTGGGCTGCTCGAAGTCGCTGGTCGGCCTGGTGGTGCCAACGGGTTACACATTCAACACCGACGGCAGCAGCCTGTACATGACTATGGCGGCGCTCTTCGTGGCGCAGGCTACCAACATTCATCTATCTTTCGGCCAGCAGCTTACGATTTTCGGCGTGGCAGTGCTCACCTCGAAGGGGGCCAGCGGAGTCACCGGAGCGGCATTCATCGCCCTCGTCGCCACCCTGATGGTAATTCCCGATGTTCCGGTGGCCGGCATGGCGCTGCTCGTCGGGATTGACCGCTTCATGAGCATGGCCCGCGCCACGGTCAACATGATCGGCAATGGAGTGGCCTCGGTAGTGGTCGCGCGCTGGGAGAATGAACTCGACAAGGCCACCCTGCGGAAGAACCTAAGCCAAACCTACGCTCTTTCGCCGACGGCTCCGGAGTAGGCCGCGGTTCGGAATTTTGTCATTCTGAGCGCTCGCACCGAAGGCTCGCGCCGAGGCGAAGCGAAGAATCTCTCTTCGATTTCAGTGTCAGCAAGAAACCACGGAGGGATTCTTCGCTTCACTCAGAATGACAACTTTTAACTTTTTTCTACATCCAGTGAGTGTGCGCCGCCCGGGTTACTTCAGCTTTGCCAGCGCCGCGCGATAGTAGGAAAGGTCGTAATACTTCTCCGCCGCGGGCGCGCTGCCGTTTCCGCCAGCCTCAACTTCCGCGCGCAGCTGCAAAGTTTTCTTGAACCCCTGGACGCCAAACGCCGCGTCCTTCGCGTACCCTCCGCTTTGCACCATGGCGGCGTACCAATCGTTGGCTACGGACTCCGGTAACTTCGACTCCTTCATCACCAGTTCCACGACCTGCTGTTTATTTGCGGGGGCCATCAGGATGCGCTGCCCCTCTATGTAGGCGGCCAGGTAGCGCACCAGCAAGTCGGAATTGCCGCGGGCCCATGCCCGCATCGCGAACGTCCCGCGATCGAGGTCCGCGCCCAGCAACTTGCGCATCGAGCCGAGACTGACCATTCCGCCCTGCCTGGCAACGATCGAAAATGGCGGATTCATCACCGCCGCCGCGTAGTCATGATTCTCGCGCATGGCTTGCAGGCGGAATGGCGTCGAGCCCACAGGTTTCAGCTCGTAATCCTTTCCCAGCTGCATTCCGTTCAGCTGAAGAACCTTTTTCAGTTCCAGGGCGTAGGCTGTGTTGGTCGCGTCAACCAGTAGAGTGTGCCCTCGCAGATCGGCGATGGATTTGGTTCCCGGCTGGGCGATAATTTCGTTCTCGGAACTCTCGGCGCCCATGACGATCACGACGTCCACTTCGGCGGAGTCCACCATGGCCACCGCATTGTCCACCGCGAGGAAGGCCACATCGCCGTTTCCGGCGGCCAGGTCGCTGCGCAAGGATTCGGAAGATGGGCGAACCAGGAATTCCGCTTCGATTCCGTATTTGGCAAGGATGCCGCCCGACTCGGCGATCACCACGGGTAGTGGGCGAGCGAGGCAGAGAATGCGGATCTTCTGCGGAGAGGCTGGCTGCTGTGCACGGGTGGCGATGCACGGCAACAAGGCCAGGATCGATATGATGCAGAAGAGTTGAGCCCGTTTGCGCGATGCTTTCACCGCTGCCTCCGCGTGCTGAACCACACTTTTAACCGACCGACCTCCGGTGCGCTGTAAAGGCATACACAGCCAGAAAGCGCATCTGCGGCTTGCATTTTTCACCGGAGAAACGGGTGCTGTGGATAGTAAATCATCCGCAGAGAAGCGTGGGCAGTTTTATTTTGCGGCGGCTTGCGCCGTGGCGGGAACGGCGTGGATGGTGACGCTGTCGGGCTGCGTCCAAACGGGCGCGCCGTTCTGCAGTTCGACGCGATTCATGACGAAGTTCAGGCCGGTGGAGTCAACGGTTACGTCCAGAAAGTGGTAGTTGATGCGATGGTCGGGATACGGATCGCCCGGGGCGCGTTCAATCGGATAGGCGTGCGCCCCGCCTCCTCCGGTGACGAAATAGGTGATCCCGCCGTGCTCGTGGCGCTCGTAATTATGCACGTGGCTGCCGAGAACCACGAACCGGGCGCGCTCGTGCTGCTGCCTCTCCTCCAGCATCGCCGCCAGCGCCTGCTCCTCGGGGCGCGCGTCGTGGCCGCCGCCGAGCGGGCTGTCTTCATGCGAGCTGGTGATCGGAGGGTGATGCATCACGAACAGCACGAAATCCACGTCCGCGGGAATGTGGTCGAGCTGTCCGATGAGCCAATCGTGCTGCGGCCCGGAATTTTCGTCCACCGAACTGTCCAGAATCAGCAGAAGAATATTGGCCGTCCGGACGGAGTAGAAAAGGTTTCCGCTCAATTCCGGGAAGCGCTCAAAATAATTGGCGAGTGCGACGCTCTTCTCGCCATGCATTTCGTGATTGCCGATCGCCGGATAGACGCGGATTCCTTCCTTCCGCCAGATGGCCGTTTCCTTCTCCCACGTCAGCCAGTCGTTCACGTCGTTGCCGTTGAAGGTGATGTCCCCGCCGATGACGACGAAGGCGGGATGCGCATCAGCGATCCCCTGAACGATGGCCTGCCTTACCGGAGCGTTCGAGGCTTTCGTGTCATTGGGGTCCGTGAATCTTGTATCGCCATACGATACGAAGTGAAACGGGCCCTGAATTTCCTGCCGAAGTTCGACCGGCTGGGTTTGGGCCCAGCCGGCGGCAGCAAACATGCCCAGGAAAAGCGCGCTTACGATGCGGCGAACGGCCTTTGCTCTCACGCCCATTTCTTTCCCCGCCATCTACTTGTGGCCCGCGGAAGTCCACCGCAGCCCCACCGCATAGGTCGGCTTGTAAAATTCGCGCTGCACCACGTACTGTGGGCTGCCGTTGTAGAACCCGAAGACTTCGTTGCTGAGGTTCAATCCGTAGACAACGGCTGAGAAACCCTTAGCCATGCGGATGGTCGCCTGAGCATCGACCTGCAAGTGCGGGTAGAGGTAGTTGTCGCCGCTCGGACCCTTGATGCCCGTGGGATCGGCGTTGTCGGTCCACTGGTAAGCGAAAATATTCGCGCCATTGTACGAAAGACCAAGGCGCGCCGAGAGGCGTCCGAGATCGTAGGACGGGCTGATGTTCCAGGTATTGGGCGCCTGGCGCAACAGCGCGGGATGGTCGGAACGTCCCGGCAACCCGCTGGCCTGCGAGAAAGTGAAACTGTAGTTGGCCATGATCCCGAAGCCGCGCAACAGCCCGGGCAGGAATGTGAGCTGCTGCTGGTACGCAACTTCCACGCCGCCCACATAGGCGCTTCCGGCATTGCCCGGCTGAGTCACCAGGAAGCCGGCGAACTGTCCCGTGGTGGGCGTGGTCTGCGTGACCACGATGGGATCGCTGAGGTCCTTGTAAAAGAAGCCTGCGGAAAACATTCCCAGCGGCTTCAGATACTGCTCGTACAGGACGTCAAAGTCGTTGGCATGCTCCGCTTTCAGATCTGGATTGCCGATGCTGACCGTCGGCGGATTCTGCGTGAAGTCCGGCTGGCCGACGGCCTGGGCGATGTCCTGCGGATTGGGCCGCGAAAGTCCCCGGCCATACACGAAACGCACACCGGCATCTTTAGTGATCGCGATTCGCAGCGAAGCGCTGGGGAGAACGTCGAAGTAGGAACCGCCTCCCTTTGCCGTGAGAGTTGTCGGAGTTACAGTGGCACTCTCGTCAAAGCTGAGCGTGCTGACGTTCGTGGCCTCAAAACGCACGCCGGCGACCAGGTGGATTCGGCTGGTGAGGTCGATCGAATTCATCAGGTAGCCCGCAGTAACCCGCTCGTTGAGCGTGTAGTTGTTCTGATCCGAGCCGTGAGTGCTGGAGCACGGAATCGCCGTCGGGTAGTCATTGAAGAGGCAGGTGAACGCGGCAGGATTTTGAGCGACGAACGATTGCACCTTGGTGTAATCCACCGTGTTCCCAAACGGCTCGTGATTGCTGTAATACTTCGGGTCATTGAAACCGTCGGGGAATTGCGAGCCCGGGAAAGCCAAGAGGTCCGCCGGGGTGCCATCGCATCCGGGATTCGCGGAGCTGTCCGCCAGGTTGGTGCAGAAGATTTCATCGAACGTGTTGTCGTACTTGTGGGCGTTGCGAATCTTCGCGCCGAACTCGAACGTGCCGTAGTGCGATCCCGCGTGATAGTTGCGCGCGTAGGACGCCGAGGCCTGCAGGTTGAGTTGCGCCGAACGACCGAACGTTGGAGGAGACCAGTCGGTCAGCGCGTAATTGGCGCGATCCAAGGCGTTGGTCGAGCCCGGCGTGAAGCAGGACGAACTGAACTGCGGATAATACTGGTTGGTGGTGGCCGCTGGATCGTCCGTGCAATTGATCGACCCGCCGTTCCACGCATAGTCCGCGCCGCCGCTCCCGGATAGAGTGCGCGATCGCGCCACCGAGAGATCCCACTGGAACCACGAAGCGCCGAACACATGGTGCCCGCCCAGCACGATGCTGCCGGTGGAATAATTCGGACGCCGCCAGTCCTGGCTCATTTGCGGGTCGCTGCCGTCGTTCAGCGTGTAGACCCACTTGTTGCCGTAATCCTGAAACGTCGAAAAGAAACCGCGCAGGTAGATGTCCGAGAGATCGCCCAGCTTGTAGTCGGTGCTGCCGGCAAAGCCCCAGCGCGTCCGGTAGTATTTGTAGTCGCGCAGATCGATGCTGTCGTAGTGCGGGGCGGCGCTGCCGGCGGTGGGCACCGGTTCGATATCGTTGATGCCGCGCCCGTTGTAATCGTAGGTGCCGCCGAGCAACACGCCAAAGCGTTTGCTGGAGCCAAAGCGCTGGCCAACCGTCGCGCCAAACTGGTCAACGCCGCGGCCGCCAATAATCGGCGTGTAGCCGCCAATGCCGAAGAGATCGATGCTCGGCGTGTCGCCTGCGGTTTTTGTTTTTAGATTCACCGAGCCGCCGATGCCGTCGCCATCCATGTTGGCTTGCAAAGTTTTGTTGATGGCCACTTCGGAAATCAGGTCGGAAGCCAGAACGTCCAGCTTGATCTGGCGCACGCCGCTTTCGGCCGACGGCACGTTCACGCCGTCAATCGTGACGTTGCTGAGGCGCGGCTCGGTCCCGCGGATCTGCACATATTTCCCTTCGCCTTCGTCACGTTCCAGCGTCACCGAAGGCAACCGTCCGATGGCATCGGCGACGTTGGCATTCGGAAGGCTGGTGATCACTTCCGCTGGCAGCACCTGAACGATGTTATCGGCGGCGCGCTCTTCATTGATGGACTCCGCCTCACCGTAGGCCCGCTCGGCGGTGACAATCACGCTGTCTGTCGCGGACGCAATGGTCAGTTCGGCATTCACCTGCGTGTTTTCGCCGGCAGTGACCGTGGCTTGCGTGGTGTACGGCGCCATGCCCACGAACGAAATGGTTATCGTGTACGCGCCCGGATCGAGATTCGAGATGGTGAACTGGCCCTGGCTGTCGGTGGTTACCGGCTGGCCTTTGGGCGCGAGTTCCACGCGCGCGCCGCGCAACACTCCGTGGGACACGTCGGTGACTTGTCCGGTGATGGTGCCCTTGCGATCCTGGGCCATCGCGGGCGTCAAATAAAAGAAAGAGAACAGCAATGCAATCAGCGGGATCACACGAATCGGCTTGAGCATAATTCGCGGATCTTCGTTGCTAAACGTTACGTTCGCTTTGCATTACCGTTAACACAATGTGAATAAATTTCCACCGTTAATCGGAGCCATGGATGGACAATGTGAATGCGCCGTCACATTCGATGCCGAAGACGCAGTTCCGACAGGAGAGCGTCATTTCGATCGATGAAGATGAAAAGGTGGTGCGGGCGGTGGGAGTTGAACCCACACGGGCCTTGCGACCCTGCGGATTTTCTTACCGGCTACGGCTTTCGCCGCCCTGACATACCAGGTTTGCGGTCTGGACTATCCCTTCACCTTACTCCTTAGTGCCGGAGGTTAGGCGCTGCCCGTCTAGTCTCTACACCTTCCTGAAACCGCACTTCCCGGTCTCAGGCTTGGCTCGGGATCGCCAGTGAAGGTTTCCCCGAATTTGAGCAGTTCTGCATCGCTGGTTTCCCGGCGAGCACTCAAGGTATTTTAAGTCCGCTGCGTATGCCATTCCGCCACGCCCGCGTGGCCGGTGATTTGCAGCTACAGATCATAGAGCACCCGGAGCGAATTTACATCTCAGATTGCATTTCGCGGATGAATTGCGGGCCGGTGCGCTCAACACGCTGCGGAGAAAGTCCAGTCTTGTCATTCTGAGCGAAGCGAAGAATCTCTCTTCGATCTAAGCACAAGCAAAGAACCACGGAGGGATTCTTCGCTTCGCTCAGAATGACAACTTTTTTATTTTTCCACAGGCTGTCAACCCAGCGCGCGGCGGGCAAACTTGGCGTCAGGCCTTCCGGCACCGTGAGCGATGCCCGCATACCGTTTTGAAACTCGTAATTTCGGCGCGTTCCCGGACTGGTCCAAATTAGGACGGCACCACGCGATCGAAACCTTCTACTTGTGGCATCTCCAGTCACTTACTCACTTTGGTCGATTGGCCACGCGTTTGCTCGATGCAAGTCGGGAAGTTCGTAGAACTGAGTGCCTGCCGAGACCCAGGGCACACACTCAGTTTGGTGTGGCACGAAGCATGACCCATCTACGGAACTCTCCTCGAAGTCAACCAAGCCTTCGCTCGCGCCGCGGTCGGTCGGCAGACCGAACCCCGCGCGACGGAAGGCCCCGGCCGGCGCTAGTTTGCTGGTAGGTTCGGACTTAGGTTCCATTTTAGATTCAGTTCAATGTTCGGTCGCGGGTTCCGCCACTGCGGAAACTCGCGGCATCCGTTTCCCGTCCAGGCGTTTCGCGCCGGAGCCGGGAATGGGACTGAGGGGGCGAAGCTGTGCCGGAACTGCAGAGTTATCTCCCATCCGGATTGACGATTCCCGAGGGCGGCCTCGCTCGCGAAGAGTCCCGCTGGTACGCGATTCACACCGTCGCGCGGCACGAAAAGCGCGTGGCTCAGCAGCTCGAGGAAAGCCGCGTCTGCACGTTTCTGCCGCTCATCGAGCAGCGGCGCGAGTGGAGCGACCGCTGGGCCCGCGTGGATGTGCCGCTGTTCACGTGTTACGCGTTCGTGCGCATCGTGCAGGCTTCCGCCGAACGGCTGAAGGTGCTGCGCGTTCCGGGCGTCCTCGGTTTCGTGGGCCAGGAGCGCTGCGGTTCGCCGATCCCGGACGAAGAGATTGAAAATCTGCAGGCCGCCATCCGCGGAAAACTTCCCCTGGCCGTGCATCCGTTCGTCTCGGCCGGAAAGCGCGTGCGCCTGCGCGGCGGTTCGCTCGACGGCGTGACCGGAATTCTCGTGGGCCCGGCGGGCCAGTCGAGCCTGATCGTTTCGGTGGAACTCCTGCAGCGCTCGGTGGCGCTGCGCGTCGAAGGCTACGCCGTGGAACTCGCGTGATGGCAAATCCGAATTTTCTGGAACTGCTGACTGACCGGCTCCTCTAACACTAGATCCCTCTGAAACTAGATTTTTTGCATATGAAAACTTCCAGCCCTGCAAAGCCATGCCGCGCCGCCTAGAACCTCCGGCTGTTCGCACGTGGGAAGACTACTGGTCCGTCGCCCTGCGGCGGCGCTGGTGGATTGCCCTGCCGGCGTTCCTGTGCTGGTCGGCGGTGTGGGCCGGAAGCTGGCTCGTGCCTTCGGTTTACGAATCCGACGCGCTGATTCTCGTCGAGCAGCAAAAAGTGCCTGACCAGTACGTGCTTTCGAATGTCACCACTGACCTGCAGGACCGTTTGCAGAGCATCACCCAGCAGATCCTCAGCCGCACGCGCCTCGAAGGGACTATCGGGCGCTTTCATCTGTATCCGCGCCCGCGCGGCCTTGCGAGACTCGCGGGGCGGCGCGATGCGGTGGACCAGATGCGCGACGATATTCGCGTCGAGCTGGTGCGCGCCCCCGGGCATCCCGGGGAATTCACGGCCTTCAAGATGCACTATTCCGCGGCCACGCCCGCGCTCGCGCAACGGGTGAACGAGGAACTCACTTCGCTCTTCGTTCAGGAAAACGCCGAGGCCCAGGCGCAAATTTCCGCCGAGACCACCGATTTTCTGGAGAGCCAGCTGGCCGCCGCGCGCGCCAGGATGGAAGAGCAGGAAGCCAAGGTGGCGGCGTTCAAGGAACAGCACCTCGGCGACCTGCCCGGGCAGATGGAAAGCAACGTTCAGATTCTGGCCGGGCTGCAGGGGCAGTTGCAGAGCACTGCGCAGGCCCTCGACGCCGCGCGGCAGCACAACCTTTACGTGCAGTCGCTCCTGCGCCAGGTGCAGACGGCGCAAGCCTCCAGCCTCGGCGACACCTTCGCCGGAGGGCCCGCCGCAGCCGTGGAAAAAACTCTTACCGAAGAGCGCCTGCGGCTCGAGGATCTGAAGTCGCGCTACACCGACAACTTCCCCGACATCATTGCGCTGAAGCAAAAAATTGCCGAGACCGAGCGCCTGGCGAAAGAGCTGGACGGAGAATCTCCGGCGGCAAACTCCACGGGGAAATCCGCACCCACCGGCACTGCGACGGGCGCGGCCCCACCGCCGCGAGGATCTTCGATCCTGGCCATGGAGCTGCTCAGCCAGTTGCAGGCCAATCAACTGGAAATTCAGAACTACGAGCAGCGCGAAAAAGAACTGGAATCGCAAATCTCCGCGTACCGCTCGCGCCTGAACCTGACGCCGGAAACCGAACAGCAACTCACCGCCGTTTCCCGCGGATACGAGGAATCCAAATCGAATTACAACTCCCTGCTGCAGAAGCAAATGCAATCGCAGCTGGCCTCCAGCCTCGAGCAGCGCCAGAAAGGGCAACAGTTCCGCATCGTCGATCCGCCGAGCCTTCCGCAAAAGCCTGCGGGACCGAATCGCCTGCGCTTCAGTCTCAGCGGCCTCGCGGCGGGGCTCGCCCTCGGAACTGGTCTCGCCGCGTTCCTCGAATTCTCCGACGTTCGCGTCCGCCACGAACAGGATCTCGAAGGAATCGTACCCGCCGCGGTCCTCGCGGGCATTCCGCACCTCAGCACGCCGGCGGAAATCCGGGAGCGCGCCGAAATCTGGCGAATGGAACTCGCGGCCGGGGCCGGCGCGGCGATTCTCGTGGCGCTCGGCAATCTGTACGTCTTCCTGAAAAGCTGAGCCCATCGCGTGCCCCACGTGAAAAATCCATGAGCCGTCTATTCGAAGCCCTCACCGCGCTGACAGTGGAGAGCCGCTTGGCGCGGGTGGCGGCACAAGCGATTCCTGCCGCAATTCCGGACGTAATCTCGGGAATGATCGGGGGCAAACTGAGAACTTCCCGGCCGCGCCGGGCGTTTCCGACCGCGGAAGCTCAGTTCGCCGCTGGCCGCCAGGCGCAGGCCAGCCGGGCGGAAACATCGCCGGAAGCCGCGGCAGAGCACACCGGAAATGTTGCCGTGCCGGGGCTGGGGATTTACGCGTCCCCTGAATCGCGCCTGGTAGCTTGGACTGAACCGAACAGCCTGGGCGCCGAAAAATTTCGGGCTCTGGCGGCACGCCTCGATCATCTGCGCGGGCAGCGGCCGCTGCGCTCCCTGCAGGTCACCAGCAGCACCATCCACGAAGGCAAGACGCTGATCTCCGGAAATCTGGCGATCACCCTGGCCCGCTATTCGAACGCCAGAACCCTGCTCGTCGAGGGTGACCTGCACCGCCCCGCGCTGTCGAGCGCGCTCGGCTTGCCTCGCCTGCGCGGGATCGCCGACTGGTGGACGAGTCCCGGCGCGGCGCTCGAGCCTTTCGTCCGCCGCTTGAACGCGATGCCGCTGTGGTTTCTTTCCGCCGGAACGCTCGGCGCGCAACCTGCGGACCTCCTGCGATCGGCGCGCTTTGAAGAGGCATTCGCGCAACTGGCCGGAGAGTTCGAATGGGTCATCGTGGACTCGACTCCCATGCTCCCCATCGTGGACGTCAACCTGTGGTCGCGCTTTGTGGACGGTGCGCTGCTGGTGGTTCGCGAAGGAGTCACCCGGGTGAAACTCTTGCAGGCCGGTCTGCGGTCGCTCGACAACCCTCAGTGGGTGGGCGTGGTGGTCAATGACGCCGATGAATTCGACCACGCGGATTACCAGGGCCGCTACTACGGCGGCGGGCTTGTCGAAAAACATTCCGCGAGGGAATCCTGAGCCGCCACGACTTCATGCCGCGAAGCGTCGCATTCCACAATCGTTCGGGAACCGCGCCGGCCAGCGCGCTTTCCGGCTGGTTCGCGTGCCTCGTCCGGCGTTCGGCGCCCGCGCCTCATGCCGGGCCGCTTGCGCCACGCGCGATCTCGTTTGCCGCGCTGTTCGTGCTGGCGGCGCTCACGCTCATTCTGTACGGGCGCGTGCTGCAATCCTTGGCCGGGCAGTGGTGGAGCGATCCGAACTACGGGCACGGATTCCTCGTCCCGTTTTTTGCAGCATATGTATTGTGGCGCGGGCGCAGCCGCACGCGCGCCGCGCCGCTTCGGCCGAGTCTCTGGGGATTGCCGTTGCTCGTCGCGGCGATTGCTCTCTTGATTCTCGGAACGCTGGGCGCGGAACATTTCACCGCGCGCGTTTCCCTGCTGCTCATGATCTCCGGCCTGGTGGTGTTCCTCGCGGGTTGGCCGGTGCTGCGCGCCGCGGCATTTCCACTCGGCTATCTGGCCTTCATGATTCCCTTGCCGGCGATTGTCTATTACCAGTTGACGTTCCCGCTGCAGCTGCTGGCCTCGCGGATGGGCGCCGCGGGCCTGGTGGCGCTCGGTGTGCCCACGGTGCGCGAGGGAAACCTGCTGGTGCTGCCCAACTGCACGCTGGAAGTGGTGGAAGCCTGCAGCGGCGTGCGCTCGCTGTTTTCTTTGCTGGCCGCGGTCGTGGGCTACGGTTATCTCGCCGAGCCCGCGATGTGGAAGCGCGCCGCATTGATTGCTGCCACCGTGCCCGTGGTGATCGCCGCCAACGGATTGCGCCTGGTTTCCGCGGGCCTGCTCAGTTTTTTCCTGGGCGCCGGCGCGGATTCGGCCGGGGTGCACCTGGCGCTGGGCCTGGCATTTTTCGCTCTGGCATTTGCTTCCATCCTCTTCGGGCATGGCCTCCTGAGGCAGTTCCAGGGCCGAACGCTTGCGCCGCGGCCAAGCGCATGCCGCCCGTAAGATTTTTTCTCGCCGTGGGATTTCTCGTGGTCGGACTTTTCGTGCTGCACGGCCTGCAACACCCGCAGGCGCCTACGGTGCACCGGCCGCTGGCGGAATTTCCCGGCGCCATCGGCGGGTGGCGCAGCCGGCACCTGCCGTTTGACGCCGAATTCGTGCGCCAAATCGGCGCGGATGACTACACCAACCGCGAATACTTCGGCGGCGCCCGGCCGGTCGAACTCTACATCGGCTACTACCAGGATCAGCGCGCGGGCGAAGCCATCCATTCCCCGCGAAATTGCCTGCCCGGAGAAGGCTGGGAGCCGGTGCGTTCCGCGCAACTCGCCATCGCTTCCGGCGCACAACCGGCGGTGGTGAACGAATACATCGTGGCGAAGGGCGCGCGCCGCGACATCGTGCTGTACTGGTACGAGACCCGCGGGCGCGTCATGGCCAGCGAGTACCGCGCCAAATTCTGGCTGGTAGCCGACGGCGTGAGAAACCGGCCCACCGACGGAGCCCTAATCCGCATCTGGACCACCGCAGCGGATGGAGAAGCAAGCGCCGAGAGGCGCGCCGCCGAATTTGCCCGGCTCATCTATCCGCAAGTCACCCAATATCTTCCGCACTGAGCGGGACGCAACGGAATCCAATCCACAACCAATGAACAGCCTACCTGCGACCAGTAAATGACCGGCGAATGACGTTTCGATGGCCAGTTAAAGAATGGAGAAAATCATGGTTCGAACATTTTGCTTGTTTCTAGCTTCGATGTTTGTGGCGCTGTTCGCCGGCGCAGGCCCGGCCGCGGCCGGAACGCGGCTCGGTCTCGCCGCGAGTCCTTTCGGCTCTTTCACTCCGCCCGCCACCCGCGCCGGGATTTGTCCAGCCGGCGAAATCGCCAGCGTCGCCCTCGCCGCAACGTTCCTCACCGGTCGCAGCGATCAGAACGACGATCGCGACGGCGGCAAAGGCTGGGATCAGGATGGCGGCCGGAGCAGTCGTGACACCTACCGTGACGGTGATCGTGGCGGTGATCGCGACGGTGATCGCGATCACGACCGGGACCGCGATCGTCACCGCCGTGGCAACGATCATGATCACGACGGCGACGATCACGCGCCCAAACCGATCCCCGAACCCTCGACGCTCCTGTCTTTCGCCGTCGCGGTGCTGGTTGGCGGCGGCGTGCTGGTTTCCCGGCGCCTGCTGGGCAGCCGCAAATAATCTCGTCAACGGTACGGATTCCAACCACCATGCCACCACGACCGACAGGACCTGCACGATCAACCAGATCAACACCATCAGGATGATCCGCCTGCTGCACGCCTATTTTCCGAAGCGCACGCTGTTCCTGGGCGTTTCCGAAGCTTGCCTCGTCACGCTGGCCTTCTTCGGCGCGACGCTCGCCCGCCTCGGCACGGCCCGCGCCGAGCGCACGTTCAGCGTCGACCACGGCCCGGCAAAAATCCTGGCGCTGTCGCTGGGCATGGTGCTGTGCATGCATTCCTTTGATCTCTACGACACCGCGGTGCTGTCCAACCGCCGCGAGGTGCGCATCCGCCTGGCCCAGGCGCTCGGCACGCTGTACAGTTTTTCGGTTCTCGTCTATTTCCTCTACCCGCCGCTGCAACTTGGTCCGGGAATTTTTGTGATGGGCTTCCTGTTCGCGGCCATGCTGCTGTTTTTCTGGCGTGGCCTGTTTTCGAAAATTAACGGTGCCGTCGAACTGGCTGACCGCGTACTGATTCTCGGCGCGGGACCTTTGGCGGACCTCCTCGCGGCGGAACTGGACGGCCGCCCGGAACTGGGCCTCCGCGTGGTCGGGCGGGCGCAGCCCGGCCTTCCGGAAACTCGCGGGGAAGTTTTTTCAGCCGCCGGCCGCACCATCGAACTCAGCGCAGAACCTTCCGGCGTCGCAATAGCCGAGGAGCTTTCCCGTACGGTGAAAAGTTTGCGCGCCACGCGCCTGGTGGTGGCCATGGGCGACCGCCGCGGCAGGCTTCCGGTGGACGCGCTCCTGGCTCTGAAATGCCGCGGGCTGCGCGTCGAGGATGGCGTCGAGCTGTACGAAGCCGTCACCGGCAAGGTTCCCATCGAATCGGTGCGCCTCGGCTGGCTGCTGTTCTCACCCGGCTGCCACGCCTCGCGGCTGCACCTCGTCTACAAGCGCATCGCATCGATCCTCGTGTCCATCGCAGGAATGATTTTCAGCCTGCCGCTCGTTCCCTTCGTCATCCTGGCCGTGAAGCTGTCATCGCCCGGCCCGGTTCTATACCGGCAACAACGCACCGGGCGCGACGGCGCGGTGTTTGACTGCTACAAATTTCGCACCATGCGCGCCGACGCTGAGGCCGATACCGGTCCCACCTGGGCGCAGGACGACGACCCGCGCATCACCCCGGCCGGAAAATGGCTTCGCCAGTGGCGCCTCGACGAAATCCCGCAGCTGTGGAACGTTTTCCGGGGAGACATGAGCCTCGTTGGCCCGCGTCCGGAGCGGCCTGAATTCGTGGCCCTGCTGAACCGCGAAATTCCCTATTACGATTTGCGCCACACCATCCGTCCGGGAATTACCGGCTGGGCGCAGATCAGTTACGGCTACGGAAATTCCGTCGAGGACGCCCGCGAAAAACTTCGCTACGACCTCTTCTACGTCAAGAACATGTCGGCGGGCCTCGATTTCCTGGTTCTGCTCCACACGTTCAAGGTGATCCTTCTCGGACGCGGCGCGAAATGACCGCCGCGGGCCGAGAGCCGTAAATCCGTTTTACTCTCCGATGCGCATGGCAATGATCGCAATTTTCTGGACCGCCGCGGCGCTGCTCCTCTACACCTACGCCGGATACCCGCTGTGGATTTTCCTGCGCGCGCTCGCGCGTCCGCGCCCCTGGCGGCGGGCCCCGGTGTTTCCGACGGTCAGCGTCATCCTCGTCGTGCACAACGGCGCGGGGGTCCTGCAGGCCAAGATCGATCACCTTCTGACGCTCGATTACCCGCCCGAGCGCCTTGAACTGATCGCCGTGTCCGACGGCTCGACGGACGCGACGGCGCAGATCCTGCGGCGAAACCGCCTGGTGCATTCCATAATTTTTCCGAAGCGCGTCGGCAAGTGCGCCGCGCTCAATGCCGGAATGCGCCGCGCCTCCGGCGAGATCCTGGTCTTTGAAGACATTCGCCCGGCGCACGATTCCGCCGCGCTGCGTTCGCTCGTGAGCAATTTCGCCGACCCGCAAGTCGGCTGCGCCGCGGGCGAAGTGGTTCTCCATGAGGACGGCCACGAACCTTCCGCGCGGGCGGTGGGCCGCCTGTACTGGCGCTACGAGCAGTGGATTCGCCGCAACGAGTCGCTCCTTGATTCCGTGACCGGCGTGTACGGAGGATTTTACGCAGTGCGCCGCAAGCTCGCGGCACGCCTGCCAGACAGCGCCGTTCTCGATGACGTGCTCCAGCCGCTCGCGGTGATTCGCCAGGGCTACCGCGCTGTGGTGGACGTTCACGCGCGCGTCCAGGATGTGTGGCCGCGCCGCTTGCGCGCCGAGTTCCAGCGCAAGGCGCGCACCCTCGCCGGAAATTTTCAGCTGCTGCAGCTCGTTCCCTGGAGTCTGACCTCAGAAAACCGCCTGCGTTTCGCCTTCGTTTCGCACAAGCTGCTGCGGCTCCTCGGGCCCGCGCTGCTCGTAATCCTCGCGGGCGCGAGCGCGGAGCTCGCGGCGCGTTCCCGCGGGTATGCCGCGTTGGCCGCGGCGCAACTGCTCTTTTATCTCGCCGCTCTGTGCGGCGCGCGGCTGCGCCTGCCGGGAATCACGCGCTTGGCAGCCGCAGCGCGCGCCTTCTGCATGATGAATCTGGCGGTGGTCGCGGGTTTCTACAAATTCCTTGCCACTCGCGGCCCTCTGTGGAGCATCTGGAATCCCACGCCGCCGCTCGCGCCCTCTTCCGCGCGGCGGCCAAATCCGAACGCGCCGCCGGCGAAAGTTCCGGAAAGCATTTTCATGGGAACGAGCGCCGTCCAGCCAGCGGACGAAGGCGCGAACTGAGATGGGATTTTTCCTGACCATCGCGTACATCGTCGCCACCCTCCTGTCTCCCGAACAGTTTGGGCCCGCGGCCGCCGGCTACCATCCGCTGCTCCTTCTCGGCGCAATCACCTTGGCGGCTTCGCTGCCCGGGCTGTTCAGCGGCGCTCCGCCGGTCCACTCGGTGCAGGCGCTTCTGCTAGGCGCTTTTTTCCTGGCCATCACGCTTTCGGGAATCCATCGCGGCTGGCTGGGCGGGATTTTTCTCAGCTGGCAGGAATTTCTGCCCAGCGCCGCGGTATTTTTCTTCATCGTAGCCAATGCCGCGTCGCTCCAGCGGCTGAAAATTCTGACTGCGGCGCTCGTGTGCGCCGCGGTGGTGTTGGCCGTCGAAGCGCTATGCGGCTACTACCGCGGCTACGGCGGCGACCTGTTCGTCCTGCAGCAAAATGTGCCGTCGGGCGACGGCGGGATCGCCCATCTCGCCCGCGTGCGCGGCGCGGGATTCCTCAACGATCCCAACGATTTCGCGCAAATGCTTTTAATTGCCCTACCGCTGTTGTTCCTTGCCTGGCGCGAGCGGCGCGCGGCGCGCAATTTTTTCCTCGTGCTCGCGCCCGCGGCGGCGCTGCTCTGGGCTCTCTACCTCACCCACTCCCGCGGCGCGCTGATCGCTCTCGCGGCGCTGGCATTGTTCGCGCTGCGTCCGAAAATCGGGACGGCCGCGTCGGTGATGCTGATCGCGGCGCTTTTCGCGTCGCTCCTGGGCCTCGAATTTACCGTCGGCCGCGGAATTTCCGCCGCCGACGGCGCGGGCCGCCTGGAGGCCTGGGCCAGCGGCCTCGAGATGTTCAAAAGCGCTCCGCTCCTCGGCGTGGGATTCGGACGGTTCACCGACTTGAACGACCTGACCGCCCACAATTCGTTCGTCCTGTGCCTCGCCGAGCTCGGCCTCATAGGCAGCACGTTGTGGATGGCCCTGCTGGTCACCACGCTGATGGGCCTGACGGCGTGCATTCGCGCCGCGCGGGAGGCGCTGGACTCGGAAGACGAGCCGAATGAAATGCCCGCCACGGAAAAAGCGGGTGAGGCAGGCGGCAATAATTTCGCGAGCGCCGCACCGGCAGACTGCCGCGAACCTTCGAGTTCCCTCCGGTTGCCCGGGCGGTGGGCCGTCGCCTTGCGCATGTCCCTCGTGGCCTTTATCACCACGGGCTGGTTCCTGTCACGCAGCTACCGCGCCCCTTTGTACCTGGTCCTCGGTCTCGCCACCGCGGCGATGGCGCTCGCGCCGTCGCCGGCCGAAGACCGCGCCCCACGGCGCTGGATTGTTTTCACGCTGGCCGCGGAAGCCTGGGCCATCCTGTGCGTCTACGGGATGGTTCGGCTGTGAACGGAAATACCTCGGTCCGACTTGAGCTGATCTGAAGTGAGCTGGTCTGAAACGAATTGACCTCGAAGTGATCTCCTCATTTCTCAAAATCCGAGCATCTGTCCACCCAGCGGCAGCGCGCTGACTATGGCCCTTGCTGACATCACCGGCTGGAATCCGGACGCGAGCAGCGTCAGGCTGGCGGCTTCCCTCAGCTCTCCCCGTGGGCCGAGCGCGCGGCCGCTGAAAATCCTGCACATTCTCGATCACAGCGCGCCGGTACACAGCGGCTACGCCTTTCGCAGCCAGAACATTCTGCACCAGCAGCGCGAGCGTGGATGGCTGCCCGTAGCGCTGACTTCGCCAAAACACGCCGCGGCGTGGAAGCTTCCGGCGACGAGCCGCGAAGAATACGCAGAACGGGAACGAGCAGAACAAGAGCGAGGAGAAGAAGTTCGCGAAGAAGAAGTTCGTGAAGAAGGTGCACGTGAAGAAATCGACGGGGTGCGCTACTACCGCACGGCGGCGCCCCGCGGCGCCCTTCCCTGGGCCTGCGAACTCCAACTGATGGCCGCGCTCGCCGAGCGCATCGAACGCGTGGCCCGGCGCGAAAAGCCCGATCTCCTGCACGCCCATTCCCCGGTGCTGAACGCGCTGCCCGCGCTGCGGGCCGGGCGCAAGCTGGGCTTGCCGGTGGTCTACGAAGTCCGCGCATTCTGGGAGGATGCCGCGGCCAACCGCGGAAGCTATTCCGAAGATTCGGCAAAATACCGCATCGTCCGCTCCCTCGAAACGTGGGCCGCACGGCGCGCCGCGCACGTCGCGGCGATCTCAGCCGGTTTGCGCGAAGATCTCGCCGCGCGGGGCGTCGCCGAAGAAAAACTCTCGGTCGTCGCCAACGGAACAAATCCGGAAATTTTTCATCCGCGGGATGCGGATCCGGCGCTCGCCCGGCGGCTCGGAATCTCCGGAAAAAAAGTGATTGGCTTCATCGGCTCCTTCAATCGCTACGAGGGTCTCGACCTTCTGGTGCGGGCTGCCGGAGAACTCGCCGCCCGCTGGCCGGAGGCGGTGGTGCTCCTCGCGGGCGGCGGCGAAATGGAGCCAGAGCTGCGCGCGCAGATCGCTCGATCGAACCTCCAGGATCGGGTCCTCCTCGCGGGACGTGTGGCCCATGAAAACATTCCCGCGCTGTATTCCCTGATGGAAATCCTCGTCTACCCGAGATATTCCATGCGCCTGACCGAGCGGGTCACTCCGCTCAAGCCGCTCGAGGCGATGGCCATGGCCAGGCCGGTGGTCGCCAGCAACGTGGGCGGGCATCGCGAACTCTTGCGCCACGGCGAAACCGGCATCCTCTTCGAGCCCGGCAATCTTTCCTCGCTGGTGCAGGCGCTCGATCGCGTCCTCGCCGACCGCGATTTGCGAACGCGCCTCGCGGCCCGCGCCCGCGAATGGGTTTTGGCGAATCGCACCTGGAAAACAACCACCGCCGGCTATTCCGAAATTTATTCGCGGGCGCTGAACGCTTGCCGCGGGATCGAGTGGACTTCCCGCGCCACCGAACCTTTCCGGGAGGCCCTGTGAACCTGCCGCGAAACGCGCAGTTGTGGCTTCCCGGATATTTGCGCGGCCTCGCGCGGCGCCGCCCCACACCGCCCGCGCGCGTGTGGCTGATGATTGCCGACCATTTCGAGCCGCTCGGCCAGACGGCCAATAAGCGGGCGGCCGATGAACGGGCGGCCCGCGAGCGCACCGCCCGGTGGCGCTGGGAGTGGCCGGCCATCGCGCGCCGCCACGCGGACTCCATCGGAAGGCAGCCGGCGTACACGTTCTTCTATCCCGAGGAAGAGTACCGCCCGGCGCTTCTCGATCCGCTTGCGGAGCTGGCCGATGCGGGCGTCGCCGATGTGGAAATCCATCTGCATCACGACGGCGAAGGCGAGCGCAACTTTGTCGGCCGCATTCGCCGCTTCAAGGAAATTCTTTTCGCGCGCCACGGCCTCCTGCGGAAAAGCAAAAACGAAATCGTTTTCGGATTCATTCACGGCAACTGGGCCCTCGATAACTCGCGTCCGGACGGCCGCTGGTGCGGCCTGAACAATGAGATCAGCCTGCTGCGCGATCTCGGCTGCTACGCCGATTTCACCCTGCCCTCCGCACCGTCCGCCGCGCAAACCCGCCTCGTCAACACCATCTACTGGGCGCTGGACGATCCGCAGAAGCCCAAGTCGCACGACACCGGAATTCCCCTCTGCGCGGCGGAAGATTCCTCGGGCGACCTGCTGATGATTCCTGGGCCGCTGGCGCTCGACTGGCGCCGCCGGAAATACGGGATCCTCCCGCGGCTCGAAACGGGCGAACTGGCCGCGGGCAATCCGGTGTCCCGCGAGCGGGTACGGCTGTGGCTGCAATGCGCGCCAAGAATCGGCGCTGACCAGTTCATCAAACTTTTTGCCCACGGCGCGCGCGAACGGAACGCCCGCCAGCTTCTCGGCGGCGATCTGGATCTGGTGTTCCGCCTGCTGCGCGAAGAATGCGCCAAACAAGCGAGTGCGCTGCGCTACGCCACCGCCTGGGAAATGCACAACGCAGTACGCGCCGCGCACTTACCCTCGCGCCGGGAAAGCGCGCTCGCCGCGGTAGCGTCGATGGCGCGGGGTTAGCGGCGGCCAGGGAGAGAATCCTTCATGGGCATCGTCCTGAACATCAAGCGCGCGGAAACTCCGTTTTACGCCGGAGTCAAACACTGTGCGCGTTCCGTGCTGCGTTTCGATCTGCCGTTCTGGCGCCCCGCGGCCGTCGCGCTGCGCGCCGCGTACGTCGCGCCGCGAGTGCTCTCCGCCGCGCTTCGCCGCGTGGCGGCGATCGTGTACTACGGCCCGGTGTTCAAGAGTTATTGCGCGTCCTGCGGGAGAAATCTGTACCTGGAACTCGTGCCGTCGGTCAGCGGCCCGGTGAAAATCTTTATGGGCCAGGACGTCTGCATTTCCGGAGCGCTGGAGATTGCCGGGGGCCACGTTCTGGACGCGCCGGAACTTCGCGTCGGCGACCGCGTGTTTCTCGGACACCGGATTTCCTTTCGCGTGAGCCGCCGGATCGTGGTGGAAGACGGCGTGATGATCGCCCAGGGCTGCTACATCACCGACAGCGATGAGCATCCGCTCGATCCCGAAGCGCGCGCCGCCGGCCGGCCTCCGGCTGCGAAAGACATCTGCAGCGTGCGGATCGCGCGCAACGCCTGGATCGGCCGCGGCGCGTCGATCCTGAAGGGCGTCACCATCGGCGAAGGCGCCATCGTGGGCGCCGGCGCGGTGGTGGCGCGGGATGTTCCGCCGTTCTCGATTGCCGTCGGCAATCCCGCACGCATCCTCGCCAAAAAAGTTTGCGGCAACGCTGAAGACTCTTGAGCTCCGAAACCACGGAAACAATGGACAGCCGGCTCGTCGAATTGCTGCGTTGCCCGCAAGACGGCGGCCGCCTGCTGCTGCAGCCGGGAAACGGCCATGAGTCCGGTGCCTTCGCCGGACGGTTGCTCTGCGCGGCGTGCGGCAGCGAAATTCCGATGGCTGCGGGGATTCTTCGCTTCCTGACCGCGGAGCGCAACAACCTCTGCGCGCTGCAAAAATCCGAGATGCAGGTGCGCGACCGCGACTACCGCGCAGCAGCCGCCGAATTTTGTCGCGGCCGCGTGCCCGGCCTCGGTGCGTTCGACGTTCCGGAATTCGACGCCGTGCGCAGGGCGCTCGGCGACTGCCGCGGCCGCTCGGTCCTCGACGCCGGCTGCGGAGCCGGCAAGCTCACTCCGGCCGTTCGCAACGCCGAATCCTATCTGGGCGTCGACCTTTCGTGGGAAGGGCTCATGAATTTTCAGAAGCCCTCGCGAGCGCTCACCGCGCTGGCCCAGGCGGATGTCACGCGCCTGCCGGTGGCCTCCGGCGCGTTCGATGTTGCCCTGGGCTGCCAGATTGTTTCGCATCTTCCTACGCCCGAACTCCGTTCGCGGTTCGTCGCGGAAATGGCCCGCGCGCTGAAGCCGTCGGGGCGGCTGATTCTGACCGCCATGCATTACAGCTTTCGCTACCGCAACCGCCAGCGTCCCCGGGAAGGCGTGGAAGGCGGTTCGTACTTTCACCGCTTCGAAGTTGCGGAATTGCGCGCGTTGCTTTCCGAGCGCTTCTCCATTCTTTCCCTGCGCGGCTACTGGATCTACCTGCCGAAGACCTACCGGCTGTTCGTGGCCCTCGGAACTTGGAAAAAGTATTCCGACCGGATGCTGCGCGCGCTTCCGCTTTCTCTGACCTACGGAAAATATCTGCTGGCCGTCTGCGCGCCAAAACCCTGACCGCCCGAAAAAAAAGTTTCCCGATGCGCATCGCCGTCGTCACGCCGCTGTTTCCTTCCCCCGTCAACCCCGTGCGGGGAACATACATTTACAACACCGTCCTCGGCCTGCAAAAGCTGGCCGACGTGGAAGTCTTCTGCG
>DATGJQ010000051.1:0-48970 GCA_035295105.1 Candidatus Acidiferrales bacterium
ACGTCCTCGAGCACGCACTCCATGCGCTCGGGGTCGGTGACGAAGTACGGGGAGAGATAGCCGCGGTCGAACTGCATACCTTCGACCACTTCCAGCGTCGTTTCCATCGTGCGGGATTCCTCGACGGTGATGACGCCGTCCTTCCCGACCTTCTTCATCGCTTCGGCGATGATGCTGCCGATCTGCTTGTCGTTGTTGGCGCTGATCGTGCCGACCTGGGCGATCATGTCGCCCTTGACGTCACGGTGCAGCTCGCGGACTTTTTCCACGGCCACTTCGACGGCACGTTCGATGCCGCGCTTCAGGGCGGTGGGGCTTGCGCCGGCCGCTACCGTCTTCACGCCTTCGCGGAAGATGGCCTGCGCCAGCACGGTGGCGGTGGTGGTGCCATCGCCGGCCACGTCGGAAGTCTTGGAAGCGACTTCGCGAACCATCTGCGCGCCCATGTTTTCCAGGGGATCGCGCAGCTCGATTTCCTTGGCCACGGTCACGCCGTCCTTGGTGATGATCGGCGCGCCGAACTTCTTCTCAATCACCGCGTTGCGGCCCTTGGGGCCGAGGGTGATCTTTACCGCGTCCGCCAGGGCGTTGACGCCCCGCAGAATGGACTGGCGGGAATTCTCTCCAGTCACGATTTGCTTAGCCATGAGTCGTTCTCCTCTTCAAAAATTTCAGATTTCAAATTTGAGATTGCTGTGCTGCGTCCCGGCGCCCTGGTTGGCGTTTCGGGGAAGGACTTCGTGGTCCGTTCGCCGCGCCGGCCGCGAATGTTGCGGCAAGACGCTGCGGGAAAAAGTTACTTCTTGCCGCCGGCAGCCTTCGCCGCGCCGCTGAGCTTTGCCAGGATTTCATCTTCGCGGAGGATGAGGTAATCCTCGTCGTCCACCTTGATTTCGGTGCCGCTGTACTTGCCGAACAGCACGCGGTCGCCGGCCTTGACGTCGAGAGCGACCCGCTTGCCCTCATCGTTGGTCTTGCCTGCGCCAACGGCGATCACTTCGCCCTCTTGCGGCTTCTCTTTCGCCGTGTCCGGGATGATGATGCCGCCCTTGATGGATTCCTTTTCTTCGATCCGCTTGATCAAGACGCGATCGTGGAGCGGAGTAACATTTACAGACATCGTTTCTTGCCTCCGTTCAGTGAAGTGAGTCGGGATGGTTGTTCGGGAAGCGCTGAGCAGACGTTAGCACTCCTCGCGAACGAGTGCTAATATAGCAAATGAGCGGTGAATGTCAAGAAAGTTGCGCTGAGCAAAGAATTATATCCGGCCCTTCTGTTTCTTGTTATCATATCATAATAAAAGACTTATTGTGCTTTCAGTAGGACAGGCTTCAGCCTGTCTGGTTTAGATCTATGCATGACGCCAGTCAAAACCAGACAGGCTGAAGCCTGTCCTACTCAACGCCTTCTCGAAATTGGTTTGCTTCCTTGGGCGTGCTCATCAACAATAGCGGGCTAGCATGGGCGCGCGAACCCCTTCGCCAACTCCTCCGGCCGACACCGGCCACTTCATTGAATTCCGCAACGTCAGCAAGGCTTTTGGCGATCACTTGGTGCTGGATGACGTCAGCTTTTTTGTGGATCATGCCGAGACCTGCGTGATCATGGGGCGCAGCGGGGTGGGGAAGTCCGTAACGCTGAAAACTATCCTCGGATTTTTGCGGCCGGACTCGGGCCGCGTGCTGGTGGCCGGCGAAGACATCACAGACTGGAGTGAAGACCAGCTGCACGAAATCCGGCGGCGCGTCACCATGGTTTTCCAGTCCGGCGCGCTCTTCGATTCGCTGACAGTGGCGGAAAACATCGCGTTTCCGCTGGAGACGCGAAAGGATCTTACTGAGGAGCAGAAAGACGCGCGGGTGGCGGAACTTGCCGAGATGCTGGAAGTCACAGCGATTGAGGACAAGCTGCCGTCGGAGCTCAGCACGGGAATGAAGCGCGCGGTGGCCATCGCGCGCGCTCTCGCGCAGGATCCGGAGGCGATTCTCTACGACGAGCCGACCACGATGGTCGATCCGCTGATGGCGGCGCACACCGGCGACCTGATCCTGCGGCTGAAGGAAAAATTTCACAAAACATCCGTGGTCGTCACGCATGACACGCACCTGGCGAAAAAACTGGCGGATCGCGTGGTGTTTCTGCACGAAGGCCGCGTCGCGTATTTCGGTCCGTGGGACGGGTTCGTGGCGGCGCCGCAGCCTTTCTTGCAAAATTTTCTGCGGCAGGATGAACTCACTCCCGAGCTGGACGTGACTTCTTGATTCTCAAGGCCAGTCTTTCAGGCCTGGAACTCGAAAGCGCTTCAGGGGCTGAAGCCCTCGTGTTTCGAGCCTTGAAAGTCGCGGCTGAAGCCGCGACCCACAAAGACTATTTGTGAGATGACTTGATGACTTCTAGTCAGAAAAAGACAGGTTTTGCTTCGTGAGCGAAACGACAGAAGTCGGCGGCGGCGTAAAGCAGCAGTTGCGCCGCGTCATGGGCTTCTGGGACGTGCTGCTATTCTGCATCGCGACGGTGCTGGGGCCGCGGTGGATCGCAGCGGCGGCTCGCAACGGGCAATCTTCGATCAGCCTGTGGGTGCTGGCGGCTCTGCTGTTTTTTGTTCCTACCGCTTACATCGTTGTAGAACTCTCCACGCGTTTTCCGGAAGAGGGCGGGCTGTACGTGTGGACGAAGATGGCCTTCGGAGACTTTCACGGATTCGTGGCTGGATGGACGTACTGGATCTACACGGTATTTTATTTTCCGGGATTGCTGCTGGCCAGTTCGGCGATGGCCGCGTACGTTGGCGGCTCGGGAACCGCGTGGATGGCGCAAAGCCGCGCGTTCCTGCTGTGGTTTTCGTTTGCGTTGCTGGTGGTGGCGGTTTGGCTGAACATTATCGGGCTGCACATCGGGAAGTGGCTGCAGAACGCGGGAGGAGTGGGAACCTATCTTCCCTTGATGATGATTGTGGGTGTGGCCCTGCTGTTGTGGTCGCGGCAGGGATCGGTGACGCATTTCACCTGGGCGGCGATGATGCCGCATTGGGATTGGGACACCGTGAATTTCTGGCCGCAACTGGCGTTCGCCTTCGCCGGATTGGAACTGGTTTCGGCCATGAGCGAAGAAGTCAGAAATCCGCAGCGCATATTTCCGCGGGCGATTTTTGCCTCCGGCGCGCTGATCGCGCTCATGTACATCGCGGGGACCGTTGCGGTGCTGATGATGCTGCCGAGCGAAGCGGTCGACCCGAAGAGCGGAGTTTTCCAGGCCATCACCGAAGGCTCGGCGGCGCTGCGGATGGCGGCGGTCGGAGTGATCGCCGCGCTGCTCGTGACGGTGGGAAATGCCGGCGGAGTGGGCTCAACCGTGGCGGGCGTGGCGCGGATTCCGTTCATCGTGGGAATCGACCGCTACCTGCCCGAAGCGTTTGGAAAAATTCATCCGCGCTGGAAGACGCCCTACATTTCGATTCTGGTGCAGGCGGTAATTTCGGGGGCGATTTTGCTGGTCGCGCAGATTAACGAAAATACGCGCGGCGCGTACCAGATTCTGGTGGACGCGGCGACGATTCTCTACTTCATTCCGTTCATCTACATGTATGCGGCGGCGATCAAATTGTCTTCGCAGCCCGACCGCCGCGAAAATCGGGCTGCGGTGCTGATCCCCGGAGGACGGGTTGGAGTTTGCGTTGCCGGCGGCGTGGGACTGCTGGTGGTCGGCGTCGCGATTGTGTTGTCGTTTGTTCCGCCCAGCGACACGTCCAACGCATTTTTGTTTGAGACCAAGCTGGTTGCCGGGACGCTGCTTTCGGTGATGATTGGACTGATTTTGTACTACCGCGGGGCGCGATTGCGGACCCGTTAGGGCCCATGTGGCGCATGCTTTAGCTTGCGGAGTGTCGCTCGGCGTTATCCATCGCGGGGCGCGATTGCGGACCCGTTAGGGCCCATGTGGCGCATGCTTTAGCTTGCGGAGTGTCGCTCGGCGTTATCCATACAGAATTGTAATGAAACTGCGCAAGCTAAAGCATGCGCCACATACCTTGGAATCTGTATTGCCAATTGTGTACATTCTCTGCGATGTTGTCTGACGGGAGGCAATTAATGGCCACAAAAAACAAGTTCAAGGATGCGGCGGTGTCGATCGGATCGGCGGTCGGACGCGCGGATGGCGCGGCTCACAAAGCGGTAGCGAAAGCCGCCAAAGCGGCGCATGTCGCCAAGGGCGAGCTGAACGCGCTGTCCAAGCAGGTGGACGCGCTGAAGAAGCAACTTGCCAAGAGCACCAAGCGGCTGCAGAGCGCTTTGAAGTAGCGCGGCACTTTCTAACTTTCCTGTCAGCTCCGACGTTTGGAGTCCGCCGTGACCCTCTGGCTGCCGGAGGCGGGGGCTTATTGTTTTTGGCCGGGAAGGCGTCCGAGAATTTTCGAAGTTTTCCGGGCGCACGCGATCTACTGGCAGCCGCCGGTTTCCAACTCACCCAGCTTGACCATGCCGGCGGGGTTGCCGCTCTTGGTCGCGGCCTTCAGCAGGACTCGCGCCTGCTCGCAATTTTTTTCCACGCCGTCGCCGGTGACGTAAAGGTCCGAGAGCGTTACTTCGGCGTCTGAATTTCCGTTCCTCACAGCGGCCCACAAGAGCTGCACCGCTTTGGGCGTGTCGCGTTTTCCGTTGTCCCCATTCAGATAAGACATCGCTGCGGCTAGTTGCGCCTTGCCAGCTTCCTGCTGGGCGAGCAAATCGGCGGGGGTAGGGACGTGCTTCTCGGTGGCCGGGCGCGGCGACTGACCTGTTGCTTCGGCAGATTGGACTGCGCTTGTGGGCGTGCCGGCAGGGCCGGCCATGGCCGGGCCTGGAACAGAAACGCCGACGGGAGCGGCCGAAACGGCTACTTTGGAGACCGAACCAGAAATTTGCGTGGCCGGCGTTTTGCTGTTTAGTAGCGAGGCGGGTGCTGTGCTTTCCGGCAACGCGCCGGCTGGAACTGGCGACGCGGCAATTGGCGCAGCCTCCAGCGCAGATGCGGTCGATATGCCAGAATTGGCCAGCGCGCCAGGCGTCGAACTGCGCTGCGACTGACCCACGCGCACTCCGTATAGATACGCCGCTGCGGTCAGAGACGCGGTCAGGAGTCCAACAGCCAGCCACGACAATACCGGGGACTGCCAGAATGAGGTGGATTCGAGCGGGGCTGACAAATAAAATTCCCTGGCCGGAGAAACGGCGAACGCCGGTTCGGCGAAGGTCTCCGGCATCCTGGCGATGGCCTGCGGTTCGGCGCTAACCGGTAGAGCGCTGGCCGCGATGGCGGGAGAGCGCTCCTCTACGATTTGTTCGACTTCCTCCGCTTGTTCGATTTCTTCCACAGGCGCGGCTTGGAGAACTGGGGAAGAAGACGATACCGGCTCTTGGGGTTCTTCCACGGCCACCGCCGCAGGCCGCGACTGATTGGTCCAATTGTTCAGGTGTTCACGGGCGCCACTGGATAGTGCCGTGAACTTCAGCCCGCACACCGTTTTCATTTCGTTGGTCCAGACGACTTCGCCCGCCCCTTCGATCCGGCTGTGTCCCCGCAAGGACAACAGAAAGCGAACGGTTTCAGCGCGCTGTACGGGAGCGACGGAGTGAAAGGAGAGCCCGCCGTCGGAGACGTCCAGAACCAGGCCGCCGTTTTCGGGGCCCATGCCGATGTAGGCGATCTCCACGAGCTTGGTCCGGGGAGACTGGCGGCGGTCGGCCGATGTGTCGTACTTAGGCATTGGCGCAGACAACTCTATTTCCGGCTGGGGAGGCGGAAAAGTTTTAATTTCTGGCGGCGTCGCGATGGGACCTGCTTCAAGGTCAGGCCCGGCGCGAACTGCCGCGTACACTATCGTTTGGGAACCCGGGAACGTCAAAGGCGAAAATCAAGGATTTGCCCGAAAAGTATATCGGGCCATCCCGGCGGCGCGGCGCGCTGCGTCCCCCCGCAGCGAAACCTGGAATGGTTCCCACGCCGGACCGCAATGTACAATGTCGGCTGGACCAGACCTGCCGGCAAGCGTAGCGAGCCACATGAAACGCGTAACACTCACATTCGATAACGGGCCGACGGCGGGGACCACGGAATACGTGCTAGATATTCTATTTCAGCGGCGAATTCAAGCTACTTTTTTCGTGGTGGGCGATAGGCTGGCCGCGCCGGGTGGCCGGGAACTGGCCGTGCGGGCACGCTCCGAGGGACACCGGATCGGCAATCATTCCATGACCCACGGCGTGCCGCTCGGTGAAAAAACGGATGCGGAATATGCTCGACGGGAGATTGAAGAAACACAGAGCCTGATCGGCGAACTGGCGGACGACGAGAGGCTATTCCGGCCGACCGGCGGCGGGGGAATGATCGGGCCGCACCTGCTGAGCCGGGCGGCGATGCAGTTGTTGCAAGACGGAAAATACACTTGCGTGCTGTGGTCCAGCGTCCCGGAGGACTGGAAGGATCAGGACGGCTGGGTGGAGCGAAGCCTTGCGGACATCGGTGCACGGGACTGGACGGTGGTGGTCGTTCACGATGTGAAGAATGCGGCGCTGCCGCGTTTGCCTACGTTTTTGGACCGGCTGGATTCGCTGGGCGTCGAGTTCCGCCAGGATTTTCCTGAGGATGTGGTGATTATAAGGCGAGGCGAGGTGGTGAATGCCCTCGCCTCGCGGATCGTTTCGTGAAACGGTAGCTCGGGCTTGACATCCTGCGGATAAACGCGGGACGTTGTCATTCTGAGCGAAGCGAAGAATCCCTCTGTGTTTTTTCCTTACACTTAAATCGAAGAGAGATTCTTCGCTTCGCTCAGAATGACAAGACGCGGCGAGACGCCGATCTGGCGGCTCGTCGCTCTGCCACCTTCATTATTAATTTTAATTCGCCAGGTCGTTCTTGATTACTTTTCCGGCTTTCATCACGAACTTCACGTGTTGAAGTTCGGTGATGTCCGCGAGCGGATCGCCTGAAACCGCGATCAGGTCGGCGTACTTGCCTTCGTCGATCGACCCGATGCGATCCTGCCACCCGAGGGCTTCGGCGTTCACGACAGTGGCCGCCTGGATGGCTCGCACCGGCGTCAGGCCGCCGTATTTCACCAGCATCTGGAAGTCGAGGGCCTGCGTGCCGTGCACGTAGGTTTCGCCGTCCGCGCCGCTGCCCATCATGATTTTCATATTTGGAGTTTTGTTGGCCACCTGCACCGCGTGCTCAAATACCGGAATGATGCTGTATTTTCCGCCGGTGCTCTTGGCGTCGTTGTCACCGATGTAGGGCTCGATGTAGCGCTGCAGAGTGGGATCGTAGTAGAGGCCTTTCGAGACGATCATGTCAGCTTGGGCTTGATCCAATTGGAAGGCGTGCTCGATGGTGTCGCATCCGGCGATGATGGAATTCTTTTCGCCGTCGCCGCCGTAGACGTGGCATCCAGCTTTTTTGCCGAGGCGATGAGTTTCATCGATGATGGCCTGCAGCACGGGCAACGGGTAGGTGGTAACGACTTGAATCTCGCCGGAAGGGCTGAATGAGTACGCGCCCGAGGGGAACAGCTTGATCCAATCCGCGCCGTGGGCGATCTGGTCGTCGACTGCGGCTTTGCCTTCATCCGCCGAGCGAACCACCGCGCTGGCTAACGGATTGTCGGGATTGTTGGGATCGGCAGGCTTGTCACCCCAGACGATGCCGCGAGTCGAGACCTGGTAACGCGGTCCGTCGAAGCGGCCTTCGTTGATGGCGTTGCGGATGGCCACGTCGCCGTAGCCGTTGCCGTGGGAGGTCATGTCACGTGCCGAGGTGAAGCCCGCGCGCAGGTTGGCCTGCACATTTTGCACGGCAATCAACATGTAATCCTCGGTGGTGCCGTTGGGTTTACGGGCATTGAACATGTGGGTATGGCCATCGATCAGGCCGGGCAGCACGGTCGCGTGGCTGAGGTCGATCACCTGCGCGCCCGCCGGAATTTTCACTTGCGAAGACGGGCCGACCGCGGTGATGCGCTCACCGGTGAGCACCACCACCTGATCGGCGAGCATCTGGCCGGTCTTGCTGTTGAACATGTGGCCGGCCTTGACGGCAATCGTGCGCGCGGGCTGCGGACATTGCACCACGCCGCCGTCGGAGCCGCGGCAGGGCGTGGGACCTGCTCCGCGCCAGGCGGTTGGCAGTTCCTGGGCGCGGGTTGTGGCCGCGCTGAGTAGAAATCCGCATGCTGCGAACAGCAAAAGTTTTTTGCGCATTGGGTAGCCTCCTGAGTCGATGTCCGGGCTGGCCTCGACGTTCGCAGCCTGATCCCCGCGTAGACCCGAAATTTTCCAACAGGAATCCGCGTAGTGACTCTTGATTGGCAACTTTTATACACCGGAGCGGCGCGGGATGCACTGATTTGTTGGGGCTTCGCAAGGCGTTGCAAACACTTATGAACATCCACAGACTAAAGTCTGTGCGACCAATCGCAAAAAGCCTCATATTTAGATTTGGAAATCATGAATGTGAAAGGCCTCATATTGAGGAGGGGACTTCCTATGACTGGAAAGATTAGCCGCGCGGCTGTTGCGTTCCTGGCAGCGGCGTCACTGTTGCCCATGCCGGTGCCGGCGCAGAATCTGCAGTCGGGCGAGCAGACACCGCAGGCGCCGTCCACGCCGCCCGCGAATGCGCACACCACGCCGTCGCTTCCGGCGGCGCCGCGCAGCGTCGATTTGAAGCTGGACTACTCGACGGAGAAAAAATGGTTTCCGAATCTGCCGGGAGCGTACCGGCCGGCGAATATTCCCGATCCCGCGCTCACCAATTCTCCGCGCATCGAACAGTTGGTGCAGAACGGCAAGCTGATGCTGAGCCTGCAGGACGCCATTTCCTTGGCGCTGGAAAACAATCTGGCGATTGCCGTGCAGCGCTACACGCCGTGGCTGGACGAAGTAAATTTGCTGCGCGCGCAGTCGGGAATTAACGGGCTCATCCCGTACGATCCGACGCTCACCGGAAATCTGAACGTGCAGGATTCGAGCACGCCGCTCAACAACCCGCTGTTCGCCGGGGTGATCCCGACGGGCACGTCGACGCCCACGAATCAAACGCCGCCCGCCTACGTGCAGCACGTCGGGAACATCAATCTTCAATACAACCAGTATTTTCCGACCGGCACGCAATTGCAGGTGGGCATGACCAACAATCGCACCTCTTCCAATTTCGGATTTTTCAATTTGTACAATCCGTACGTGCAGTCGGCCTTTACGGTGACTTTGACGCAGCCGCTTTTGCGCGGCTTCGGAGTCCTGCCCAACACGCGGTTGATTATCGAAGCCAAGCGCACGATCAAAGTGGGAATCTCCCAGCTGGAACAGCAGGTGATCGCCACCACTACGCAAGTCTCGAACGATTATTGGGAACTGGTCTACGCGCGCGAAAACGTGAAAGTAGAACAGGCGGCGCTGGGCGTTTCGCAGCAGCTCTTCGAGGAGAATTCGCGGCGGTTGCAAATCGGCACGCTTTCTTCGCTCGATGTGCTGACGGCGCAGTCACAAGTGGCTTCCGACAAGCAGGCGCTGGTGCAGGCGCAATCCATCCAGTTGCAGGATGAGACCACGCTGCTCAACGACATCACCACCGATCCGCTTGCCGGGCCGCTCTTGCACCTGGAAATTATTCCCACCACGCCGATTTCAACTCCCGCAACCGGAGACAACGTGCAGATCGAAGATGCGGTGAAGGAAGCCTGGCAGAAGCGCCCAGAGCTGAAACAAGCGGCGCTGAACCTGGAAAATGCCGGGACCGACGTGAAGGCCACGCGGAATGAACTCCTGCCATCGGTCAACATTTTTGGGGAATACATCGGTACCGGCCTGGGCGGCGTGCAGACTACGGCGACGACCACTCCCACCGGCGAATTTCTGCCGGGGCTTCCGGTGGTAAATTCCCTGGGCGTGCCGATCCCCGACCAGTTTCAGTCCACGGCGGTCACCACTGCGACGCCCGTGGTTTTTCCCGGCGGAGTGGGGCAGGACCTGAGCCGAGCATTTCGCGGAAGCTATCCCACGTTCGAGGGCGGAATTAATTTCACGCTGCCATTTCGCAATCGCGCGGCACAGGCGGACAACGCGCAGGCGCTGCTGAACGAACGCCTGCAAAAAACACAGTACCGCCAGCAGCAGAACGCCATTTTTGTGAGCGTTCGCAACGCGCTGATTGCCATGCAGGAGGATCGTGCGTCTCTCGCGGCCGCGGAGGAGGCGCGCAAGCTGGCGGTGCAAACTTCGGAGGACGAGCAGGAAAAATACCGGCTGGGCGCGTCCACCAGCTACAACGTGGTGCTGCGCGAGCGCGACGTGACCACCGCGGAGGGCACGGAACTGCGCGACCGCATCAACCTGCTGGAAGATGAGTTGAAATACAATCAGGCGATGGGGCGGACGCTGGAAGTGAATCAGATCAGCATTGCGGACGCGCTGAAGCACTGATTTGGTGGGACAGGCTTCAGCCTGTCTGGTTTAGATTCACGCATGACGCAAGACAAAGCCAGACAGGCTGAAGCCTGTCCTACTGTTCAAAATCCTTCTTCGACCAGGCGCGCTACGGTGAGGCGCGCCGCCGGCTCCCGGCGATTTTCGACCATGCGCTCGATGTATTTCGCGAGGATGTCGCACTCAACGTTCACGGCGTCGCCGACTTTCAGTGAAGACAGATTGGTGTGCTCGTAAGTGAAGGGAATGATCGCGGTTTCCACGATTCCATCATGCCAGCCGGCAACCGTTAGGCTGATGCCGTCGAGCGCTATCGAACCTTTCATGGCGATGTAGCGCGCGAGTTGCGCGGGCACTTGCACGCCGAACCACCAGTTGGCGCCTTCCGGCTGGAGGCGAGTCGCTCGGCCGATCCCGTCGATGTGTCCCTGTACGAAGTGGCCGCCCAGTTCTTTTGCGGCGGTCAGCGGTCGTTCCAGATTCACGCGCGCGCCGATTTTCAGTTCGCCGAGGCTGGTAAGGCGCAGCGTCTCACCGGATAGATCGGCGGCGAAACTCTGCCCCAGAATGTCCACCGCGGTGAGGCAGCAACCGTTGACGGCAATGCTGCCCGATTTGGCGAGTCCTTTTGTGAGAGGACCGGCATGCACGCGAATGCGCGCTCCGGCTTCGCGGCGCTCCACCGATTCAATCGTGCCAACGTGCTCAACGAGTCCGGTAAACATCGCGAAGATATCCCTCGACGGCGAAATCTCGTCCGTACTTTTGCAGCTCTAAGTTGGTAAGCATGGGCGCTCTGGCGAACCATTTGGCGGACATCGCGGCCACCGGCACACCGCGAGTACCCATGATGCGGGGCGAATAAAAGAGCACGACCTTGTCGACGAGCCGGCCTTCCAGCAGCGCTCCGTTCAACGCCGCGCCAGCCTCGACCTGCACGCTTAGGATCTGACGGCGGCCGAGTTCGCGCAGCATACTGCGGAGATCGACACGCCCGTTTGCCGGGCGCCCGCGAATCACCTCCGCACCCGCGCGCAACAACGCGCGGAATTTCGGCGACGTCTCCGGCTGCAGCGTGAAAACGGTGAGATCATGGTCGGCGGATTTCACGAGCGCTGAGCCGAGCGGAATTCGGAGGCGGGAATCCACAACGACTCTCATGAGTTTGCGCCTTCGCGGCCCGCCGGAGCGGTCGGTCATGCGCGGATTATCCGCTAGAACGGTGCCAATGCCTGTGAGAATCGCATCGGCCTGGTGGCGGAGGCGCTGGCCCTCCCGGAGCGATTCTGCGCCTGTGATGGGAATGGGTCTCCCCTCGTGCGCCGCAATTCTTCCGTCGAGCGTAAGGGCGGACTTGAGCGTCACGAAAGGTTTGCGAGAAACAATCCACCGCGCGAAGGCCTCGTTCAGGCGCTGCGTTTCGGCTTCGCGCACGCCGGTGGTGACTTCGATTCCCGCGGCGCGCAATTGCTGGAAACCGCGGCCGGCCACGGCCGGATTGGGGTCAGACATGGCCGCGACAACTCGCGCGACGCCCGCGGCGATCAGCGCCTGCGTGCAAGGTCCAGTGCGGCCGGTGTGGCAGCAAGGCTCCAGGGTGACGTAAGCCGTCGCGCCATGCGCGGCCTTGCCTGCGGCTTCCAGCGCGACGACCTCCGCGTGGCGCAGTCCCTCGTAAGTATGAAAGCCCTCGCCGACTACTGCGCCGCCACGAACTAGCACCGCGCCGACCATGGGATTGGGGCTGGCCAGCGCGATGCCGCGCGCCGCCAGTTCCAGCGCGCGATCCATGCACGCGCCGTCAACCGTCAACTGTTCGGCTGCGCCCGAAGTAGAGGAAGCCGTCATTCGGATCTCGCACGCTCCTGACTTCGGTAGCACAGCCACGAGTCGTTGTGCCACGAAAACTAATCGAAAAGTGACGACACGAACGTTTCCGCGTCGAAGGGAACAAGGTCTTCCATCGATTCGCCGGTACCCACATATTTCACGGGCAAGCCGAGTTCGCGCGTGATGGCTACCACGATGCCGCCCTTGGCCGTGCCGTCGAGTTTGGTCAGGACGATTCCGGTCACCGCGGCGGTGGCGGTGAATTCACGCGCCTGGGAAAGGCCGTTCTGCCCGGTGGTCGCGTCCATCACCAGCAGCACTTCGTGCGGCGCGCCGGGAACTACTTTGGTGGCGGTTCGCGTCATTTTGTCCAGCTCCGCCATCAGATTCATTTTGGTGTGCAGGCGGCCGGCGGTATCAACGATCACCACGTCGGCGTTGCGGGCGCGCGCGGAGGCCAGCGCGTCATAAACTACCGCGGCCGGATCGCCGCCCGATTTTGTTTTCGCGATTTCCGAGCCGGTGCGGGTAGCCCACACGGCGAGCTGCTCGATGGCGGCGGCGCGGAACGTATCGCCCGCGGCGAGCACCACGGTTTTGCCGCTCTGGCGGAGGCGATTGGCCAGCTTGCCGATGGTGGTGGTTTTTCCGGTACCGTTGACGCCTACCACAAAGATCACGTGGGGGCGAGCTTCCGTCGCGGCCGCTGCCACCCGGTTGGCAACCGGCACGGTGCGAAGGACATGCAGCAACTGATTTTTCAGCTCGGCCTTAAGCTCGCTGGAATTGCTGAGCGCGTGGCGCTCGAGTTTTTGCCGCACCGCTTCCAGAATCTGGTGCGTGGTGCGCGGTCCGAGATCGGCCGCGAGCAAAGCATTCTCCAGCCTGGTCAGCATCTGGGGATCGATCTGCTTTTCGCCCGAGATCAGGTCCTCGACTTTGGAGGTGATCTGGGTGCGGGTCTTGGAGATGGACTGCTTCAGCCGGTCGAGAAGGGACCCGCCCTCCTGGGGCTTCTTGCTCTCGTCATCCTTGCCAAAAATCGATAACATAGGTGGTTCGCAGAAGGACCCGGCGAAACTAATATTCTAGCAGAAGACGCCCTGCGCTCCGCAGGGCCGACGGCTTTGCGCCTGATGCGTCCTAAGCTATTGACAGCCCCCATGATAAGAAGGCCGCAAACATTTCGTGGCGGAATATCATTTGATTATGTTACAAGAATGAAGGGATAATTGGTCCGGTTTCATCGGATTTGCGCGGTAATTCTCAACGTTTGAACGGTTTCGAGGGGGCAGCATGGATTTGACGGACATTCGGCCGGGGGCGATGCCGGTCTCTGGATTCTTCCCCGGCGAGAAACTGCTCTCAGCATTGAACGACTCCAAGATTGGCGTCGTGATATGCGACCGCCGTTTTCGCTACAAAGCCCTGAACGAAACCCTGGCGGACATCCACAACGTGCCGATTGCCGGGCACATGGGACACTGCTTTCAGGAAATCATCGGTGGACTCGCCGAAACCGTTGTCCCGCTTTGGGAACAAGTTTTCTCCACAGGCCAGCCGCTGCCAAACCTCGAAGTAGTCGGACAGTTGCCCAAAAGATCCGAGCAAGGCCGCTGGATCGAGAATCTGTTTCCCCTGCTGGATGAACGCGGAAAAGTAGCCCAGGTTGGCTGTTTCGTAATCGAGATCACCCGTCCGCCGGAGCCGCTCACATCCACCACGATCGTCGCGGGTGAGGCGCTGGCTGCGGCCGGCTATCCGCTCCCTAATCTGGATCGCAGCCAGGTTGCGCCGCTTTCGCCCCGGGAACGGGAAGTAGTTCGGCTGGTGGCCGAGGGAAAATCGAACAAGGAAATATCCTCCAACCTCGCAATCAGCGTGCGGACGGTCGAGACCTATCGCGCCCGGCTGATGCTGAAGCTGAATGCCACGTCAATCGCGCACGTCATTCATTACGCCATCAGGAATCACATCGTAACCATCTAGATTCCCTGGCAAGCTGCCCGGAATCTCGGTTTGTCCATTTCCCGCTGCAATTGCCGGCGTCATCTTTTCCGCGCTGACTCAATGTTTTCCTGTCCGTATTTGCACTGACGTAGTACTGGGAATATTCTGCGTTCAAACTTCGCGCTATCTTTTTGTTTACAGACTTTCTGATTACCGGCAGATTCTAACTCACCAGGAGGAGCTAAATGCTGATCGGGCAACGTTTGCGGGAGTTGCGGGAGGAGAAAAAATTCTCGCAGGGCATTATTGAGAAGAGGACAGGACTGTTGCGCTGCTATATCTCCCGCGTCGAGAACGGATACACGGTTCCCGCGGTGGAAACGCTGGAGAAATTTGCGCGCGCCCTGGAAGTGCCCATGTATCAACTGTTTTACGAAGGCAAGGGGCAGCCGAAGATGTCCGACCTGCCGAAGCGCAACGGCTCAAGCGAAAACGCCTGGGGCAATTCCGGGAAAGACGCGCGAACGCTGGCGAAGTTCCGCCGGCTGCTGAGCCAGGCCAATGAGAATGACCGGAAGCTGCTGCTGTACATGGCTCGGAAAATGGTAAAGCAGTAATCGCGGTAACCGGGGCGGCCGTTCCGCCCCCGCCGGGGCAATCCCGGTGGATTTGGTATATCATGGCGCGAATTGGCGGGGTTTCCGGCCGGCCCGGGCCCCGCTCCTAATTCGTCATTCAGGGGGCGCCATGATTGCAAATCCGTCGAGGATCGTGCTGGCGATGTTGCTGTTCCTCGCAGGCTCTCCGGTAATTTCCCGCGCACAGATGCCCGCCAACCGGGACGCCGATACTGCCGCCATCAAACAGATGGTGACAGCGTTTCAAGACACCTGGAACAGCCATGACGCGCACGCGGTGGCCATGCGGTACGTCGAGGACGGCGATTTTTCCAGCGTCAAGGGCGAGGACAGCCACGGCCGCAAGGAATTGGAAGAGCATTACACCACGATCTTCACCACGTTTTTGAAAAACGCCCACACCACCGATACGGTGCGCAGCATCCGCTTCCTCGCGCCCGACCTCGCCTCTGTCGATATTGACTGGCTGGTAAGTGATCCCAACGCTCCGGGCGGAGTGCTGCGCAAAGGCCTGCTCACCTGGATTGTCACAAAGAGCAAGGGACAGTGGATGATCACCGTCTATCACGAATCCGCATTTTAGTTCGGGATGCTTGGAGGATGCCATGATTGCTTTGCGTTTGAGAATGACGCTGCCGGCAGTTCTATTCTTTGCGATCGCTGCAACATTGCTGGCGGCGCAGATGCCGGCCAATAAGGATTCGGACTCCGTGGCCATCAAGCAGTGCGTAGCCGCATGGGAGGACGCCTGGAACCGCCACGACGCGCAGGCCACCGCCGCGGCGTACGTCCAAGACGGCGACTTTTCCAGCACCACGGGAGTTCCCAGCCATGGCGCGAAGGAACTTGAGGCGCACTACAACGAAATCTTCACCACGTTTCTGAAGGACGCGCATCGCACCGACCAGGTGCGGAGCATTCGCTTCCTGACGCCGGACATTGCTTCCGTCGATATCGACTGGCAAATGACTGGAGCGCGGACGCGCGACGGCAAGGATGCGCCGAATCGCAAGGGACTGCTGAACTGGATTGTTAGCCGGCAGCCGGGCGGCCGGTGGATGATCACGATTTACCACGAGTCGGCGTTCTGAAGGTTCCCCAGGGTTTTGTCGCGCCCAGGTAGGACAGGTTTCAGCCTGTCTGGTTTAGATTCACGCATGACGCTAGACAAAACCAGACAGGCTGAAGCCTGTCCTACTAAACTTCAACTAGCGTTGCGGTGAGGCGTATTTTTCCGGCGCGGAAGGCGCGTTGCAGGGCGTCCACCACTGCGGCGTCAAACTTCGTATTGGCCAGGCTGTGAATCCGATTGATGGCGAACTCCAGATCCATGGCGGATTGATAGGGGCGGTTGGTGGTAACGGCATCGAGGGTGTCGGCAACGGCGATGATACGGGCCATCAGAGGAATCGAGTCGCCCTCGAGTCCGTGCGGGTAGCCGTGGCCGTCGACCTGTTCGTGGTGCAGTTCGATTCCCGGCAGCATTTCCTTGAGCTGCGCGACCGGGCGCATGATGTTGGCGCCCTTGGTGGGATGTTGCTTCATCAGCGTAAATTCTTCCGGGGTGAGAGCGCCGGGCTTTTTCAGGACGCGATCGTCGACTCCGATTTTTCCCACGTCGTGCAGCAGCGCTGAAATTCTGATTTTTTCCAGCTCCTCGGATTGCAGCCCGAGTTGCTGCCCGATGATAATGGAATACTTGGCCACGCGTCCGGAATGGCCGCGCGTGTAGGGATCTTTTTCGTCGATGGCCGCGGCGAGCATGCGAATGGAGCCGAGAAAGAGTTCGTGATTCTGATCGGCCGCCTGGCGCAGTTGGACGACGAATTCCTCGATATCTCCCGCCATGTGGTTGAAGGTTTCGGCCAGTTCGCTGATTTCGGCGGCGCCCTGCACCGGAGTGCGCTGGTGAAATTCTCCGCGGCTGATCGCCAGCGTGGACGCGGCCAGAGCTCGAATCGGCCCGCTGATGCCGACGGCAAACAAATATCCAAGGATCAGAGCCGCGAATGTGACCACCACCACGAACTTCAGCGCCTGGGCGTTCAGTTCGGTAACGCCGGCATCTTCGCGCGCCTTGTCCAGGCCGCGCGTTGCCACCACCGCCCAGTTCAGATCCGGAATCGTGCTGTAGGTTCCCACCATTTCCACTTTGCTGCCGTTGTCCTTGGTCTCAAAGCGGCGCAGCGTTTCGGTGGTGCGCAATCCCTTGGGCAGCAGAGTCACCTGGTTGACCACAGGCGAGCTTGACTTGGCATCCGCACCGGGCACGAATTGATGTACTTCCGGATGAGCCACGATGTGTCCGCTGTGGTCAACCACGAACACCACTCGCCCGCGCACGCTGGTCTCCTGCAACCGGCGGAGAACGCTGTCAAGCGATACGACCGCCGCCAGCATTCCGGAAAATTGGTCGTTCACTTCCAGCGGCACAGCCATCACGAAGGCCGGGCGATTTTCCGTGCCGATGGCCAGCGGATCGCTGCGGAATTCGAGCGATTGCGATGCGGTGGTGAAGGCGCGCTGCAGGGCCTTGGCGACGAAGGGATCCTGGTTGGCCTGGAAGTTGCCCGCGCCGCTGCCCTTGGCATCCTTGCCAACGGCGGTCAGATACAAGATGTTGGGATTGCTGGCCACGAAGTTCTCCAGCACGCGGGTAACCTGCGGTGCGTTCTGGACGTTATCGACTTTGTCAATCAGGCCGGTGAGCGCCAGAATCTGCCGTTCGCTGATCAGCTGCTGGTACAGGTTGGCGTCAAATTGCTGGATTTCCTCGGCCAGGGAACGGGTCACTTCGGTCTGCTGGACGCTTTCGGTATCGGTCAGCTTGCCCTGGCTAAGTTGCAGAACCTGCCGATGATACAGCGCCAAGGGCAGCACGCTGACCAGCAGCATGGCTCCCAGCACCAGCCAGAGAATCCTCGGCCGGTGGGAAAAAACCGATTTGAGGCGTTGCAGGTCCACGGTTGGGCAGATCCTATCTCTACTATTTTACGTTTGGAGGGGCTTGGGGCGAAGGACGGAAACTTGGGGTGCTACTTGTTAGCTAACGGCGTGGCGGGCCCGACACATGTAGCGCCCGCCTCCAGGCGGGCATCTGCGCGACACCAACGTGCCCGCCTGAAGGCGGGCGCTACAAAGACTTGTGGCATTTTCGTTTTCTGACAGGCCATCGAGTTTGGATTCTGGCTTCATCTAAACCTGACAGGCTGAAGCCTGTCCTACTCTTGCTTCAAGCGGCGCTCCATTAGGTCGCGGATGGCATCGCGGGTTACTCGGCCTGCGGTCAGGACGGCGTGGACCTGTTCCGTAATGGGCATCTCTACCTGTGCCCGGCGTGCCAGTTCCAGGGTGGCGGCGGCGCTGCCTACGCCTTCGGCTACTCTGCGGGTTGCGCCGATAATCTCATTGAGCTCGCGGCCTTTGCCTAGCTGGATGCCTATGGAACGATTGCGGCTTAGTTCGCCGGTGGCGGTGAGGATGAGGTCGCCGACTCCGGCCAGGCCGGAGAGGGTTTCGCGGCGTCCGCCTAGAGCGACGGCCAGGCGCGTCATCTCGGCGAGTCCTCGGGTCACGAGGGCGGCTACGGCGTTCGTGCCTAGCTCCAGGCCGGTGCAAATTCCCGCGGCAATGGCGATCACGTTTTTCACCGCGCCGGCAATTTCTGTGCCGAGAATATCGTCGTTGGTATAGAGCCGGAATCGCGGTCCTGAGAATTCCTCCTGAACAATGGAGGCGAGCGCCGCGTCGGCTGACGCCAGAACCACGGCGGTGGGATCTCCGGCGGCTACTTCCAGCGCGAAACTTGGACCGGAGAGCACGGCGATGCGCGACGCTGAACCCTCGCCCATTTCCTGCGCGATCACTTCGCTCATTCGCGCGTGGGTATCCGGTTCGAGCCCTTTGGTGGCGCTTACAAAAATGGATCGTGGCTCGACGTGCGGGCGCATTGAGCGGTACAGCCCGCGCGCGTGGGCTGAAGGCATCACGCCCAGAACGATGTCCGCGCCCGCCAGCGCTTTTTCGAGGCTGCCGGTTACTTCCACGGCTGACGGGAGTTCAAAGCCGGGCAGATAAATCTCGTTCATTCTCCGCGCGGCGAGAATTTCGACTACGTCCGCGCTGTGGGCCCACAACGCCAAACGATGCGGGGACGAGGATCGCGTCAGCGCGATGGCCAGAGCCGTGCCCCAGCTTCCTCCGCCGATGACGGCAATTTTTTTCATGATTTTTTCCGGCCGATCTCGAAGCGCGGTTCGGTTCCGGCCAGCAGCCGCTCGATATTGTCGCGATGCTTCACGATGACCAGCACGGCGGCGAGCAGCGTGCACACGGAAACTGCCGTGGGCGGCGCGTGGCGCGGCGCGTAGAGCAAATAAACCAGCAGCGGCAGCGAAGCCGCGGCGGAAATCGAGGCCAGGGAGACATACCTCCAGAACAAGACCACCAGAAGAAATAGAAAAACGGCGGCGGCCAGCGCCGGCCAGCAGATCGCCAGAAAGACGCCCAGCGCGGTGGCCACTCCTTTTCCGCCTTCAAACTTGAGCCAGATGGGAAAGACGTGTCCCACGATCGCGGCGAGGCCGGCGAACATCATGAAGCGAATATTTCCCGCGGAGAGGCGCTCCGCAATCCACACGGCGAAAAATCCCTTGGCGGCATCGAGCAGCAGCGTGGCCACGCCCACCGTCCAGCCCGACGCGCGCGCGACGTTGGTGGCGCCGATGTTTCCGCTGCCGATGAAGCGGATGTCGCCGCCACCGGTCGCGCGCACCAGTAGGTAGCCGAAGGGAATCGATCCCAGCAGATATCCGAGGGCCAGCGTTCCCCACAGGGCCGCCGCGCTCGACGTCGTTTCCAGATTCACTCGGGTTTTCTCCCCGTGAAGGAATAAGTAGCCAGCCGAGTATATTCTGCCCCGCCGCGTTTCAGAATGCTTTGATAGAGATGGAAGTTTTGTGCGGTGGCGGAGCCAAATTTCATCGGCCCTGCTTGCTCTATGGCGGCGCGAAGGGCGTCCAGACCGCGCGGGTCATCGAGTCGCGCGAGCGTCAGGTGCGGAGAGAAGGCGCGTTCCTCGCGCGGGATGCCAAGAGCGGCCAGCACGGACTCGACATCGTCCGCCAGTGCGGCCAGTTCCGGCCCGGATTCCACGCCGGTCCACAGAACGCGCGGGCGGCGCGCGTTGGGGAAAAATCCTGTGCCGTGAAACTTGATGGGTATCGGCGCGCGCGGCGGAAGACTCGCAAGGGCCGCCCCGATCGCGCTCAACCGATCCGCCGCCGTTTCGCCGATAAATTTCAAAGTGACGTGAACGCCTTCCATGCGCACCCAACGCGCCTCGGGGCACACGACGCGCAGCCTGGCCACGAGCGCGGCGAGGGATTTGCGAACATCTTCAGGAATGTCTAGCGCGACGAAAAGGCGCATGGGTTAAATCCACACTAGTAGGACAGGCTTCAGCCTGTCTGGTTTTGTCTAGCGTCAGGCGTAAATCTAAACCAGACAGGCTGAAGCCTGTCCTACTGGATTCCGCGTATGCTTGATTCCAACGCGCCCGGTGAAGGAGGCTAAAGCACTTGCGGGTGCTGCACCCTTATGACTTTTAAGGGTGTGGGTTTAGATTCGAGATCATACCGAAACTTATTGTAGCTATTCCTGAATTTGCCTGGAACGCGGAATCTAAACCCGCACCCTTGAAAATCGCAAGGGAGCGGCACCCGGCGTCTCTGGTAGTGCAGACTCCGCAGGCTGCAAAAAAAGGTTGTCATTCTGAGCGAATCGAAGAATCCCTCCGTGTTTCTTACTCGTACGTAAATCGAAGAGAGATTCTTCGCTTCGCTCAGAATGACAAAACACTACCCCGATTTCGGCTGCGACGCGTACAGGAAATATCGCCGCACCAGATCGAGGGCCGTCTGCGACGCTTGCCAGCGGATGCGGTCGCGCTCGCCGGGAAAGTGAACGCCGCGCTCCTTGCTGCCGGAGGCGTCGGCGATTGCCACGTGCACGGTGCCGACGGGTTTTTCCGGCGTGCCTCCGGTGGGCCCGGCAACGCCCGTAATTCCGACGCCCAGCGTTGCGCCGGTGCGGCGGCGAATTCCATCGGCGAGGGCGACGGCTACTTCTGCGCTGACGGCGCCGCGCGACTCGATAATTTCGGCGGGCACATCCACCCAGGCGGACTTCAGCGTGTTGCTGTAGGAAACCACGCCGCCCAGAAAATAGGCGGAGCTGCCGGAGATGCGCGTGAGCCGCTCGGCGAGCAGCCCGCCGGTGCAGCTTTCGGCCGTGGCGATGGTGGCATGGCGCAGGGTGAGTTCGCGGGCCACGACTTCTTCCATCGATTCGCCCTTGGTCGTGAACACCGATTCTCCCAGCGCGAGGACGATGCTTTCCTGAATGTCCTGCAGCTTTCGTTCGGCGGCGGCCGCGTCGGTGGTCCACATGCGTAGGTGAATCTGAATTTCCCCTGGCGCGGTAAGGATGGTGGTTTGCACGTCGTCGTGCCGCGTGTAGATGGGCGCGATGCGCTGGTCGACGTCGGACTCGCCCATGCCCGCGACGCGCAATTCGCGTCCGAGGAGGCGCACTCCCGTGGAGAGGCGCGCCAGCCGCGGCTCCACCTGTGTCCCGAACATCGCTTTCAGTTCGTGCGGCGGGCCAGGAAGCAGGATAAAGATGCGGCCGCTCGACTCGATCCACAGCCCCGGCGCGGTGCCGCGATCGTTGTCCAGAACGGTCGCTCCTTCGGGCACCAAGGCCTGCCGCGCGTTCACCGTGGACATGGGGCGGCGAATCTTTTGGAAGCGCTCCTCGATCTTGCGCATCACCGCAGGATCTTGCGAAAGCTTCCGCCCCAGCAGATCGGCCACCGCATCGCGGGTGCGGTCGTCTTCGGTCGGGCCGAGGCCGCCGCTGGCGATGATGAGTTCAACGCGCTTCGCGGCATCCTCGAAGGCGCCGCGCAGAGGAGCGAGATCGTCGCCGACGACTGTCTTGCGGGTCACTTCGATGCCTAATTGATTGAGCCGCGCGGTAACGAAAAGGGAATTGGTGTCCACCCGGTCCGGGGTCAGCAGTTCCGATCCAACTGCGATGATTTCAGCTTTCATTGGAGGTTAACGTGGAAGCGGAAGGCCTTCCACTTCCCAATCGACGGTGAAAAGCGCGCTGCTGGTAGCGAGAATCGCGCGGTGGCCCGGCAGAAGCGCCATGCCGACGATGCCGCTGCCGCCGAGAACCAGTTCGGCGCGGCCATCCTGCGAAATGCGCACGACGCCGCGGCGGCCTTGATAGGAGGCGGCGACATAGAGATTGCCCTTGCGATCGAAGGCCAGGCCCTGCGGCCGGCCGAGCCCACGGAAGAAGCTGCTGACTTCCCCCTTCTGGTTGATGCGGAAGACGCGATCGAAACTCGAAGTGGTCGGGCCGGTGACGAATAGTTCGCCGGTGGGGCTGAACGCCAGGTGGTACGCCGCGACCGATGGCTCGAGCGTTGCGAATACGAAAATTTCGCGGTCCGGGCCGATCTTGAAAATGGTCCCGCTGCGATCGCCGACGAAAAGATTGCCGATGGTATCGAACGCGATGCCCGTCGCCACGCCCATGCCTTCGACCCACAGCTGCGAGCGGCCGTCCGGCGCGATGCGATGGATGGTGCCGTCGTCGCGGCAGGAAACGTAGAGGTAGCCTTCGCGATCGAGCGCCAGGCCGGTGGGATTCACGAGTTCGGTGACGAACGGCTTCACTTGATAATTCGGCGTGATCTTGTAGAGCGGTACCGCTACTTTTTGCCCGCGATGCCCGCTGTAGGTGACATAAATATTCCCCTCCACGTCCACCGCCGGATTGGCCACCGGATGAAGATTGTCGGCAATCTGCACGCCCAGGTGAAACGCGAACGGCGGGCTGGCGGCGCGCACAGTTTCCACGCTGACGATGCTGCCCGCCGCGCCTTCCGGCACGCGCGCGATCAGATAATTTTGCGTGGAGATCAGCACGCTGGCTTCGGTTTCGCCAAAGCGCACGTGCGGCCGCGAGTTAGGACGGGGTACGAAGCCCGCGCCGTAAATCGTGACGTCCCCGCCGGGAATGCCTGCACCCGGCTGGATGCGGTCTATGCGCGGTATGCCGTTGGTTTCCAAATTCAAATCTCAGATTTCAAATCTTAAATTTGAAATTTCAAATTCGCAGCCGCCAGCTCCGGGATCTCAAATTTGAAATTTCAAATTTGAGATTTGAAATCTCGATCTTAGAGCCCGGCTGCCCGCGCGATCCACAATCCCAGTGCGGCGTAGATTCCCGCGATCCAGTCATCGGCCATGATTCCCAAGCCGCCGGGGAGCGATTCGGCTTGCCGCGCGGGGAACGGCTTCCAGATATCGAAGACACGAAAAAGTATAAAGCCCAGCAACAAATATTTCCAGTTGAGGGCGAATGTCTTCGGAGTGGCCAGTCCCAGATAGGAAATCAATTGTCCCGCGACTTCGTCAATCACCACAATTTGCGGGTCGTGGTTTTGGAGATACCGCGCCGTCCGGCCAGCCGCCCAAACCCCGATCACTGAAATGATGAAGATGAGTTCGACTTCGTTCCAGGCGAACTGCAGCCACCATGAGGCAGGAGGATTCGATAGTTCGCCCGTGGCTCCAATTCGTGGCGCCAGTTGCAAAGGGGTAATGGCTAACGCTGCCCAACCCAGGACCACCCCTGCAAGCGAGCCCCACGTTCCAGGAGCCTTGGGGAGATAGCCGAGGCCGAACGCCGTCGCCATTGCGAGCGAAACGAATGGCTTGCGCTTCTCGCTACTCGTCGTCGTTGTCGGCAGATTCGGGGCGGGATCGCTCATTCGTTTCGGTTTCTTCCAGTTCCGATTCATCCATGTTGGGGACGGCTACTTTGTATTTTTCGGTGGCCCAGTTGCCGAGGTCGCGCTCACGGCACTTGGCGCTGCAGAAGGGAAACTCCGCCGTGGTTTCCGAATCCACCGACTGCTTGCAGATGGGGCATTTCAGTTTCATCGCTCTTAGTAGGACAGAATTCAGTCTGTCCGGGTTTTCGATTGAGCTACAGACGGGTGCCGCACCCTTATGTTTTTTAAGGGTGCGGGTTTAAATTCGAGACCCTATCAGAAGCTCACGGGAACGTTTTTCTGAATTTTCCTCGTACTTGGAATCTAAACCCGCACCCTTGAAAATCACAAGGGTGCGGCACCCGGCGAATTGGACATTTCGGTTCCATGTGATTTGGGTGGCACAGACTTCAGTCTGTGGGGATTTGTGCTTGCAAGGATGAAACCCCACAGACTGAAGTCTGTGCCACTTAACCCAGAACCCTCAGAGCTGCGCCGGTCAGCACGCGCTGCACTGGCGCGGTTGCCGCGGCTTGCGCTGCGCGCGGAGCCGGAACGTCCAGAATTTCCACCACGCGGCCGACCAGATCGTACTCGTGCGTCTCGGTAATTTCTGCGGTCACCACGTCGCCGGTGCGGGCGGAGATGGTGCTCCCGGCGATCTCGATATCATTCAAGTACAGCTTGCCGTCAATTTCCGGGGCCATCGTTTCAAGGCGGGCTTCCCAGACCAGCGGCGTATCCTTGGACGGGCCTTCGACGAGTGCGGTCACGCGCCGGCCGCGGAAACGGCGCAGCTTGCGCGCGGAAATCTTCTGCTGGATTTCCATCAGGCGGTTCTGGCGGTCCTTGATGGTGTCTTCGTCGACTTTTTCGTCGAGCGCGAAGCTCGCCGCGTTGTCTACGTCGGAGTACGGGAACACACCCATCCAGTCAAATTCCGCGGCCTTCACGAAATCGCACAGCTCACGAAAATCGGAATCGGTTTCGCCGGGAAACCCGACGATGAACGAAGTGCGCAGCGCCACGCCGGGAATGGTTGCGCGCATGCGTCCGAGCAGTTGCAGGAACGCGTCGCCATTCGATCCGCGCTTCATGCGTGCCAAGACGTTGCGGCTGGAGTGCTGCAGCGGCATGTCCACGTATTTGGCTATGCGCGGATGCGCGGCGATGGTGTCCAGCAGGCGCTGCGTGACGCGGTTCGGGTAGCAGTACAGCGAGCGCACCCACTGCAAACCTTCGACACCCGCGAGGCGCTCCAGCAAATGCGCCAGGCCGTCGCGCAGGCCGAGGTCCTCGCCGTAGGACGTGGTGTCCTGTCCGATCAGCGTCACTTCGCGCACGCCGGCAGCGGCCAGATTTTCCGCTTCCCGTACGACGGATTCAAACCGCCGGCTGCGGAATTTGCCGCGCAGCTGCGGAATGATGCAGAAGGTGCAGGGATGGTCGCAGCCTTCGGCGATTTTCATGTAGGCCGAGTGCTTCGGCGTGGAGAGAATTCGCGGCGTTAGATCGTGATACAGGTAGGAAGGCAGCGCCGCCGTGCTCGCGGCATCCGATCGCAGCTCGCCTTCGACGGCGGCCAGAATATTTTCCACTTCGTCGGTTCCGACGATGGCATCGACTTCCGGAATCTGCTCAAGAATCTGATCGCGAAAGCGCTCCACGAGGCATCCGGCCACGATTAGTTTTTTCGCCACGCCGAATTTTTTGTACTCGGCCATTTCCAGGATGGTGTCGATGGACTCTTTTTGCGCAGGGGCGATGAAGCTGCAGGTGTTGACCACCAGGACGTCGGCTTCCTCGGCGCGCGGCGTGAATTCGTAGCCGTTGCGCGCGAGCACACCCATCATCACCTCGCTATCGACGAGGTTTTTCGGACATCCCAGGCTGATGAATCCGGCTTTCGGCATGATGGTGCGTCGCGCACGTGCGGGACGGTCCTGTCATTCTAGCATGGGGAGCTGGCTCGCGGTTTTTGTAGGACAGGCTTCAGCCTGTCAGGTTTAGATGTCGGCCCGCTACGCGTCTAAACCAGACAGGCTGAAGCCTGTCCTACCGTTTTCGGAGGAATTTCCGGACGCGGTCGATCAGGGTCGCGGCCTGCTGCGGGTCGGCGGATTTGCCGCCGTAGCGGGCGGCCTGGTAGATGGAGGTCAACTCGATCACCGGGGCGGCGAGCGTTCCGTCCGGCAGCGACGCGGCGAATTCCATGGGAGTCTGCGCGTCCGTTTTGCGGATTCCGCCGCGGTCCAGAACGCGCAGCATTTCCAGATACTGCAGCGTCGCCAGGTGCGGCGTCATCTTGCGGGCGGGCAAAATGCGCGTTCGCCACAGCACCATGAGCCTGCGGCGAACCTCCGGCCGCAGAATCAGCACGGCCACGAACAACAACGCAAAAAATGCAAAGAATCCCGTCTGGCCAGAGGGGCTGCGTGAAATCTCCTCCTGCCAGTGCTTCATGCGGTCGGTGGCGTGCCGGCGCAGGTCGGAAAATTCAACGCGAATGCGTTCCGCCCAGTCGCGTGACAACCGGCCCACACTTTGCGCCACGGTCACCTGGTGGAGGAAGTCGTAGTTAATGACCCACTCGCTCCACTGCAACTCAAACCAGTCCCAATAGTGCGAAAGCTGGGCCAGAAATCCGGGCGGCTTTTCCGCCGAAGGCGGCGTGGGGTCAAAGGTCAGCCATCCGGCTCCGGGGAAATAGGCTTCCACCCAACTGTGCGCGTCGCTCGCGCGAACTACCAGATCGCCGGCAACATCGTTGTACTCGCCGGTCTGAAACCCGTTGATGTAGCGGGAGGGAATTCCGAGTGTGCGCAGCATCACGGTCATGGCCGCGGCGAAATACTCGCAATGTCCGGCGCGTTTTTGGAATAGGAAATAGGCCAGCGGATCAGCCGGCGGCGTGCCGGTCAGGTCCAGCGTGTAGCCGTAGTGCGAGCGCAAGTAGCCTTCCAGAGTGCGCGCTTTGTCGTAGGGATTGGTATCGCGCGCGGTAATTTGCCTGGCCAGTTCGGGAATCCGCGAATCGATGCGAGGCAATTGCAGATACGTGTCGCGAATCACGGGCGGATAATCCGAGCCAGCATCGCGCATGGCGGCGGTGGGCGGCGCCGGCAGGATGGAGTTAGCTTCGTACTCCATGCGCGTGTAGCTGTGATACGGATTGAAAACGGACCCGGTGAAATCTTTCAAAAGGTAAGTATGCCGCTGGCTGAATGCCGCCCCGCCGGAATCTTCGCTAAAGCGCCCGCGCACGCTTTGCACTTCATTGGCAAAAAAAAGCGCGGTGCTGCCAATCGGCTCGAGCAGCACGGTGTAATGGATCTGTCTTCCAGTTTTCGGCGCTGAGCCCGGCTCGGAGTTCAGGCGAAACCAGCCGCCCTCGGAGGGCGCGGTGAGCGTGGTTGGTTCGTGCTGTTCGTTGTACCAGCGCTTGCCGTCAAACTTGCTGAGCGCCACGCCGCGCCAGCGCACACCGTGGGCCGCGGCGATGCCGCCGTCGACGGTCACGCGCATCACCACCATGCTGTTTTTCTTGATCTCGCCGATTTCGCCCAGTTCCACGTCGTCGCTGAAGCCGGTGATCATCGTTGACTGCATGTTAAGCGCAGACATGTAGCCGCCGCTGAAGCGCGGCAGGATCAGGAAGATGACCGCTCCGACGACCAGTGCGCCCAGCGCGATGACCGCGGAGGTGATGCCCAGAGCGTTGTGGAGATGCTCGGCGGCGCTGGTGCCGGATTCCATCGACCGCGTAACCGCGCCCTGCGCGCTGCGCCACATTTCGAGGGCCACAAACGTGGAAACCGCCAGGCCCAGGAAGATGAAGAAGAAGGCCAGAAACACGGTGTCCACCGTGAGGATGGCGGCGGCCAGCATCGACGTGAATCCCATCATCGTCAGGAACAGGTAGTCGCGAATGGTGGTGGCGCTGTAGAGCCGCACCACGGTGGCGAACAGCATCAGGTGAACGGTGGCCAGCAGCGCCGCGAACAGTCCGGGATTCTGCGCGCCCGCCGCCAGCATGCGCGAGATGATCCACAGATCGAAGGGGAAGAAGATGAAGTAGGCCACGGTCAGCCAGTTGGCCACGCGGTTGGAGATTTCCGGGCCCTTGCCGTGCCACCAGCGATAGCCCTTGAAGAGCATGGCCGCGGGAAGCGCGAGGATGGTCACCAGGTCCAGCTTGCCGGTGGAGACCAAGGTCAGAACGCCCGTGAGCAGCAGAAAATAAAGGGAGATCTCAAAATGGCGACGAATGGCGGAAAGGTGCGCCGGGATCGGTTCGGCGAGGATTTGGCCTGCGGGGTCCATGGCGCGAACTACCAGTTTAACATTGCGCGGGGCACGGGGGATTGGGTGAGGCTTATCGGGTAATGGTTCGATTGGCACAGGCCTTTGCCTGGGTCGTACTCGTGTAGGTTGCAGTGGCTGGATATCCGGCCAACATGGAGCCGCGAAAGGCGCACAGCCAAAGTGGCTGTGCTACTTGAGGCCATCCCACGCGGCGTCGGCGATTTTTCTCGTGGCGTTCGAAATGGGCAGGGTTCGGATTTGGGACAGTGGGAGGCGCCGGGTTCCTTCGACGACCGGCAATTTCGCCACGCGAACCAGGTAAGGCTCCAAGCGGATGTTGCGGAAGGTCACTGTATGGCGGGCTGTTGCCAACGGCTTTACGGTTTCGTTGCCGGTCAGGCCGAGTTGCTCGCGCAAATGCCGGGCGAGGGCCGCGCTTGCGGCGGTTGGATCGATTTCGGGGGTATTTTCGAGCGTGATCTCGAGGGCCGGGAACTGCCACATGCGGGAGAAGAGAGCGCCGTCGCCGTTGCGCTGGCGCACCAGCAGCGTGCGCCTCTGCGGATCGACCAGGACCGCGGCCGCCAGCTTTACGTCGACGGTGGCGCGTTTCTTGCGGATGGCCGGCACCCGATCGACGATGCCGAGCTTGCGGGCGCGGCACCATTTCTCGACCGGACAGTCGTCGCAGCGCGGCGACTGGGGCGTGCAGACGGTTGCGCCCAGCTCCATCATGGCCTGATTCCAGTCGCCCGACGCGTTCACCGCCAGCAATTCCTGCGCAGTGGCTTCCAGTTTTCGCCAGCGCGCCGGTTCGCGCAAGTCGCCGCGCCAAGCGCCGAGCCGCGCGATCACGCGCGCGACGTTGCCGTCCAATACCGCGTGCGGCGCGCCGTAGGCGATGCTCAGGACCGCTGCCGCGGTATAGCGGCCGATGCCTGGAAGCTGGAGCGCCGCCTGGTATTCGCGAGGAAACTCACCGGCGTGGCGCGCGATGATTTGTTGGGCCGCGCTTTGCAGATTCCTGGCGCGGCTGTAGTAGCCGAGACCGGCCCAGCTTGCCAGCACTCGGTCAGTTTTCGCGCGCGCAAGGGATTGCACGTCGGGAAAATTCTCGAGGAAACGCTGGTAATAGGGAATTACGGCCGCGACGCGCGTCTGCTGCAGCATGATTTCCGAGAGCCAGATGCGGTACGGATCGCGCGTGCGCCGCCAGGGGAGATCGCGCTTGCCCCGGGCAAACCAGGAAAGCAAGCGGCGCCTGAATTTCGGCAAATCCGCGGCGGGAATTTTCGGTTGGCTCACCGAAGGGATTTTCGCACAGATCGAGTGGCACAGGCTTCACAGGCTGCGGAAAAAGCGAAACAGTTGTCAATCTGCGCGAAGCGAAGAATCCCTCCGTGGTTTTTGCTTGTACTTAGATCGAAGAGAGATTCTTCGCTTCGCTCAGAATGACAAGACTGGACTTTTTTCGCAGACTGTTCGTCCCGCGGATCTTAGTTTTGGAACGACCAAAACAGTTAGGTTGAAATCCGTGCCGCACGGTAGCGCGCTTGCGCCGTGGATGTTTAGCGGATAAAAATCTTACAAGGTAGGGACAAAGAGAAAGTACGCGGTGTTCCACAGGTGCGAAGGGATGGTGCCGCGCGGGTGGCTGGTCAGCACAATTTTGAAAATATCCGGAGTATCGTTCAGCGTATCCAGAAAATTTTTGCCGGGCTGCTGCTTCAGCGGCGTGACGCCGGCCAGGTAGCGCAGAACGTCATAGATGATTTCGCCGGCGCTCATGCGCGGCGTGGCGAATCCCGCGGAACGAAACTCCATCACCGAATTGATCTCGTAAAAATGCCAGGCCAGGCCCGCGCACAGCGTTACGGCGCGCTCGAACTGCTCCGCGGCTTTTTCTCCCGAAGCCCGCGGATCGACGTAGGGATCGAAAACGATCATCACGCGGCGCTCGTCCTCGCGGGCGAACTCCTTGACCTGCAGCGCGCCGGTACGTGCCGAAGCTTTCCAGTCGACGTGGCGGGCGCTGTCATTGAATTGGTAGTCGCGGATCGCGTAGAGATCGTTGCCGCGGCCGCGCTGGTAGCTTTCCAGCTCGCCGCTTACCAGCGGGAGAATCTCGTAAAACTCTTCTGTCGGTTGAATGCGGGGATAGACCACCACTTCCATCGCCGATTTCACCCGGCGCGTCTTTTGCAGGAAGCCGAACGGAAACCGAGTGCGCAGTCCGAGAGCATCCTGGCGATAAACGCCGCGCCGCGGAAATGTCAGCTCGATGTTTTGCCGCACTGCCTGCCGGTGGGGAATATGCGGAAAATAGACTGGGCGATCCAGAATCTGCGGCGCGGCCTCCGCCGGGACGCCCTTCTTCGCTTTCGGCTCCTCGCTGACCAGCGAGACGGAAAACGATGGAGTCATCTGCTTCTCGTTGTAGAGCTCGGCAATGGCCATGGTGGCGCGCTGCGCAAAAACATGCTCGGGCAATTCGAGACGCACATCGACTCCACCGAGCACCACCCGGGAAAGCAAGCCGGAAATCAGCAGGCCCGCGAGCAGGCAGGCCAGCACCATGAACAGCAAATTGTTTCCCGTATTCATTGCGGCCAGCATGACCACCACAATCCCGACCAAGTACACGATGCCTTCGCGCGTTACTTTATAATCGAGTTGATAGCTGAGCCAGCCGAGGGGCGTGCGCCGCGCCAGCGCCGGCACGATGGTCAGCGCAACCCATCCGGCGAGCGCCAGGGCCGCCAGCGCCGACATGCCGGCGACCATCATGTGGCCCTCTTCGGCGGCCGCGCCGGAATACAACGCGAGAAAGAGCGCCGCGGCCAGGGCGAACATGGCGATGCCAAAGCTGCGCCAACTGGGCTGGTCGAGCGTCTTGCGCAGGCGGCTCCATTGCGCCGCGCGCGAAACTCCCACCACTTTGCGCAAAAGCGGAGGGCCGACGCGGCGTTCGACAAATTCGGGATTCATCAGAAGAGAACTCAGAGAGGAACGGGAGTGGTTTCCATGATTTCGCGCAGCACCATTTCCGCCTGTGTGGATTTTTTCTGGGTGGCGGCGTAGCGGGTGTTGACCACCACGCGGTGCGCGAAGACAGGGAGAATGAGCTGCTTAAAATCGTCCGGCGTGCAGTAGTCGCGCGCTTCGAGGTACGCGCGAGCCTGGGCCGCCCGCTGCAACATCAGCACGCCGCGGGGGCTTACCCCCAGCGTCAATTGCTCCGAGTTTCGCGTGCGCTCCACGATATCCAGGGCGTAGTCGCGCAGGCTGTTGTCCACGCGCACTTTCTCCACGGCGGCCTGCATCACTTCCACTTCGCCGGCTTCCATTACTGGAGTGACTTCCGCGGCGGCGTTGCGCCCGCTGGCGTGCTGCTGCATGATTTCCCGCTCGCTGTCACGCGAGGGATAGCCCATGCCGATGCGCAGCACGAAACGGTCCAGCTGCGATTCCGGGAGCGGATAGGTCCCGTGGTGCTCGACCGGATTCTGGGTGGCCAGAACCATGAAAGGCTGCGGCAGCTTGTAGGTGTGGTTATCGACGGTGACCTGCGCTTCATTCATCGCTTCAAGGAGCGCGGACTGCGTCTTGGGCGTGGTGCGATTGATTTCATCGGCCAGAATGATGTTGGCGAAAATCGGTCCGGGCTTGAAATCGAAGCGCTGTTCGATCTGATTGAATACGCTGGTGCCGACCACGTCGGATGGCAGCAGGTCCGAAGTGAACTGAATGCGCTGAAAGCTGCAATGAAAGGAATTAGCGATGGCCTGGGCGAGGGTGGTTTTGCCCACACCGGGAACGTCTTCGATCAGCAAGTGGCCTTTGGCCAGCAGGGCCACCAGCGCCAGGCGGATGACTTCGTCCTTGCCGCGAATCACGCCGGAAATCGATGCCTGCAACTGCGCGATCTGGTTTGCGGTCGCTGTGGTCATGTGGTTGAAAATCCCTATCGCTTCTGCTACAAACGAAGTCTGTCTGACGGGCGATTAGCTCAGTGGTTAGAGCGCTCGCTTCACACGCGAGAGGTCCAAGGTTCAAGTCCTTGATCGCCCACCACTACTCAAGCCAATCTATGTTGCCATGAATTGACGAAAAGTTTTAGCGATTGCCAGCGAAGTTGTGCTCAAAAAGTCTTTGAATGGCGCCGGATTGGCTGTACTAAGAGAAGCGGGCCCATCGGGTTTGCGTGGGTCGGTAACGTCGCGGGTGGTGGATCGGCTTTCCTTACCAGCAGCCCGCAAGACCGCACAGCCGGGAGCAGCTGTGCTACTCTTTCGGTTCGCGCGATTTAAAGGACCTCGAATTGGCGGCTACTCTGCGATTTCTTCAATTTCTTTCCCTGGGCTGCTGGGTTGGCAGCATCATCTTCTTCATCGTTTTTACAGCGGGCATTTTTTCCGTGATTCCCACCAAGGATTTGACCGGAGTGGTGGTCGGCTACTCATTGGCCAGGCTGCATATGATGGGGTTGGTGGCAGGGTTGGTCTATCTGATCGCGACGGTGTTCCTGGAAAAATCCGTGGCGGCGCTGGTGCGCCCTTCGGCGCTGCTGGTGTTTCTGATGATCGTGTGCACGACGGCTTCGCAGTATGGCGTGATTGCGCGCATGGATGCGCTGCGCGCGCAGATGGGTTCCGTGGATGCGACGCCCGCCGACGCGCCGCTGCGCATGGCCTTCGACCGCCTGCACCAGTATTCGGTGCGGCTCGAAATGGCCGTGCTGCTCTCCGGCCTCGTGGCCTTATTTCTCACCGCGCGGCAAAAATCCTCCTGAGCGCCTCTGCAACTCTTCAACGTCCCATCGAATTCTCGCTGCGAACAGCTTTTTGCGGTTGTAGCGGCGTCCCTCGGAAGCTAAAATTTGCGGCGTCATCATTTTCGCGGGATTCCGGATGGAGCCCGCACCCCAGGGGGAATCGAGATGGAAGTTTCCGTATTCTGGCAAAAAGCGGGCGAGGAATTGGCGCGGTTCGATCTGCTGAAGCATCCGTTTTATCAGGCGTGGTCGGCGGGCGAACTCACCCGCGAAGATCTGAAATTTTATGCGGATCAGTATTACCACCAGGTTTCCGCGTTCCCTGCGTACCTCACCTCGCTTCATTCGCGGCTGCCCGAGGGTGCGATGCGCCGCGGCGTTCTGGCTAACGCCTATGAGGAAGAATGCGACGGAGTGGCTCACTCCGACCTGTGGCTGCGGTTTGCGGAGGGCATGGGCGGCGCAAATTCCAATGGCAGCGGGCAGGCCGCGATCGCCGAAGTGCGCGATCTGGTGAACGCGTTTCGCGCGCTGGCGAGCGAAGCGCCGGTGGCCGCGGCGTTTGGCGCGCTCTTTGCCTACGAATCGCAAGTGCCGAAAATTTCCGCGGAGAAGCGCAACGGTCTGAAGCAACATTACGGAGCCGATGATCGCACCTGCAGCTATTTCACGGTGCACGAAGAGGCCGACGTCCATCACGCGGGTGTGTGGCGCGGGATTATTTCGTCGCTCGTCGAGCGCGATGGCCGCAATGCCGAGGAGGCCTTGGAAGGGATTTCGCGCGCGGCGCGAGCGCTGTGGACGGCGCTCGACGGAATCGAGCGCGACCGCCCGAATCACAAGTCAAACTGACGGCACGCGAACCGCGCATCAAGGCACGGAGTAGGACAGGCTTCAGCCTGTCTGGTTTAGATTTATGCACTACGCTAGTCAAAACCAGACAGGCTGAAGCCTGTCCTACTTTTTCTTGTTCTGTTTCTTCTTCGCTGCGATCTGCTGTTCTACGGCGCGCCAAAGGTACCAGCTGGCGATGGAACGGTAGGGCCGCCAGCGCTCGCCGTGTTCGAGGATGTGCTCCGGCTTTGGCGTCGCTTTCAGACGGTAGACATACTGAAATCCTTTTTGAATTCCCAGATCGCGCGTGGGCAGCACGTCCGGACGTCCCAGCCGGAACATCAGGAACATCTGCACCGACCACTCGCCGATCCCCCGCACCTGCACCAGCCGCTCGTGAATTTCCGCTTCGCTCATGCGCCGGAGTTTGGCCAGCGGAGGCACCGTGCCGTCCAGCGTTTTCGCGGCCAGATCTTTCACGGCCGCGATTTTTTGCCGGGAAAGCCCCGCGCCGCGCAGCTTGGTTTCGTCCAGCAGCAGGATTTCTTCGGGGGTGGGAAATCCGCTGGCGCCCAGCGCTTTCACCCGCCCGAAGATCGTGGCCGCGGCTTTCCCGGCGAGTTGCTGGTAGACAATGGCCTGGAGCAGGCTCTGGTAGGGTTGCTGCGGCTTTTGCCGCTTGGTGGGAAACGATCCCACCTTGCGGATCACTTTTGCCAGGTGGCGGTCCGCGCGGCAAAGCTCGCGCATTACGTGCTCGGCGTCCACCGGGTAATGAGTTCGAGGCATGGTGAGACTAGGAGATTAGGAGAGCGGCGCGGCAGCGTCAAGAGCCGGGCCGCCGCGGACGTCATGCATGATCATCCAGATGGGTGTCGTTCTGAGCGAAGCGAAGAATCTCTCTTCGGGTTCTGGCGTTAGGGCATTGATCTGCGAAGCGAGGGCAATCGAAGAGAGATTCTTCGCTTCGCTCAGCATGACATTCAGAAGAAAGCCCCGTCCTTGAATTTGCATTCAAGGGCGGGGCGCTGCTCAGCGATGTCCCCAGCAAGAGATTTCATTGATTGCAACTTTCAGTCGCTTAATACCGATCGTGATCCCGCTCCTGGTTCTTCGCTTCCGTCTTGGCTTCCACGCGAGAAACTTCGGCGAGGAAGGGACGGGCCGCTGCCGGCGGATGCACCTTGCCGGTGAGCGCTGCCGCGGTGGTCACGTCCTTGCCATAGAGCGCATCCATCGTATCGTTGTCCCGTTCGATCCATGAACCGTCTAAATCGACGCCCGCGAACAAGCCCTTGGCCCGCGAGTAGGTCAGCATTTGTGTCTCCACTTTCCAATCGACGCCCGCCGAAGCGTGCCGTCCAACCGGGCCCGCGGATGCCGAGGCCGAGCCGCCAACCTGGAACTTATTTTCCAGCAAGTGGCGCATGCCTTCATCGTTCATGATCATCATCACCAGATCCACGTCCTCCACTCCGATTTGCGCGCCCCATGATCCGCCGGTTACGACGAAAAATGCCGGAGCGCTCCAGCCGCCGTTGGGCAAGCGGCAAGTAGAGACCCCGCGGCCGTGCTTGGCGCCGACGATGAACCCGCCCTTGATCATGCGGGGCACTACAGCGATACACTTAGCGCCCTTAAATACTTCGTCGGGAATCCCTTTATCCGGCGCCTGGGCAACCTCGCGAAGGGTGGTAGCCGCGCTTTGCAGACGCTCGGTGGCGTCGGTCTTGTCCTGATCGGCGCGCGAGACACCGATCATGCATAGGAACATCGCCAAAAGTGGAATCACATGCTTTGCAACCTTGTACATGGTCCCTCCTCAAATTCCGAAACTAGAATTCCTGATAAAACGGTGTCCGGTCCATTCGTGCCATAGGCCATCTTGTTCTTGGCAAAGGAGGGATTCGATAGAGTCGATGCTGTAATCGCCTGACTTAAACCATGCAGTGGGAGACGCAGGCGACGTGAGGCGCTGTGCGCACGGGTATGCTACGATTTGCAGCCTATGCAGACAGGGATCGTCGGACTTCCTCAGGTCGGAAAAACTACTCTGTTCAAAATCTTGACGCGGGCGCAGCTCGATGAGAAGTCGGCCCGCGCGGCCACTCACGTGGGAGTCGCGCGGGTTCCGGAGCCGCGCCTGGAGCAGCTCGCCAAGCTTTACAATCCAAAGAAAATCACCTATGCCACGGTCGAATACGTGGACGTCGGCGGCATGGTCAAGGATCGCTCCAAGGACTCCGCGGTGCTGGCGCCGCTCCGGGAGGTGGACGCCCTGGCGCATGTGCTGCGCGTTTTCGACGATCCGTCGGTGCCGCACTCCGCGGGCTCCATTGACCCGCTGCGCGATGCTGAGGTGTTGGATCTGGAACTAATGTTCTCCGATCTCGATCAGATCACCCGGCGCATCGAGCGCGTGGAAAAAGATTTAAAGAAAAAGAAAGAGCCGCATCTCGAACAGGAACTGGTCCTTCTAAATCGCTGCAAGGCGGCGATTGAATCGGAAAAGCCGCTGCGCGAAATGGAATTCAACGCGGAAGAGCGGAAAACGATCAACGGTTACAAATTTCTGTCGCAACGGCCCATGCTGTATGTCCTGAATCTCGGGGACAGCGAAGTCGCCGAACTGGACACGGCCGTCCAGCGCCACAAGCTCGACAAACTGGTGGGGCGCCCGAACACCGTGGTGCTCTCGATCTGCGGGCGCATCGAAGCGGAACTCGCCGAGCTGGAGCCGGCCGAAAGCGCGGAAATGCTGGCGGCGTATGGATTGAAATCCTCCGGACTCGATCGCATCATTCAGGCCACCTACGAACTTCTTGGGTTGACTTCGTTTTTTACCGCGGGCGAGCCGGAAGTGCGCGCCTGGACCATCAAGCGCGGCATGAACGCGCAGAAAGCCGCGGGCGCGATTCACTCGGACATTGAGCGCGGATTCATTCGCGCCGAGGTGGTTCGCTGCCAGGATTTGCTGGATGCCGGCAGCCTGCCGGTCGCGCGGGAACGCGCGCAGGTGCGCCTGGAGGGCAAGGAATACATTGTCCAGGAAGGCGACGTGATCCTGTTCCGCCACAGCGGCTAGCCGATGCTTGCCGCTCCCGCCATCAGCGTCCCCGCTTCGCGAATGATCCTGGCCCTGTTGCTGGGGCTCACGGCGGCGGCCGCCAATATCCTTGGCGGGCTTTTTATTCTGCGCCGCGACTGGTCGCGGCAATCCCTGAAATATTTTCTGGCGCTGGGGGCCGGGTTCATGCTGGCGGCCGCGATTCTGGAGATTCTTCCGGAATCGGTGGCCATGACCGGAACGCTGGCGTATTTCCTGGTGCTGGTCGGTTACTTCCTCGTTCATTTTTTTGAACACACCTTGGCCCCCCATTTTCATTTTGGAGAGGAAACGCACGTCGAGCATTTTGTTCCGGACCACGCGGGAATTTCCGCTTTGCTGGGACTCTCCATTCACACGTTTTTTGACGGCGTCGCCATCGCCTCCGGATTTCTGGTTTCGGGGTGGCTTGGCGCAATTATTTTTCTGGCGATTTTCTTGCACAAGATTCCTGAGGGTTTTACCGTCGCTTCGTTGATGCTGGCGAGCGGGCAAAGCAAGCGCACCGCATTTCTAGCGGCAATCTGGCTGGGCATCGCGACGGTTGCGGGCATCCTGCTCATGGGCTTGCTGCATTCGCAGGTGGGCTATGCGCTGCCGATTTCAGCAGGAGTGACGCTGTATGTCGCGGCGACCGACTTGATCCCGGAAGTGAATCGCGAGCCGGATACGCGCATGGCGCTGCTGGTTTTTCTCGGCGTGTCGCTGATGCTGCTGCTGGCGAAGTTGTTTCACGCTTGAGTCGCACAGGTATCAAGATTGAATTCGGCGCAACGCTGTGCTACTTAGCTCCAGTAGGACGGGCTTGAGCCTGTCTGGTTTAGATTTGTGGCACACTTGAACCTAAACCTGACAGGCTGAAGCCTGTCCTACTGGGAATCGAAATCGCGGGGGAATCTGTGAACCATTTGCTGAATCGCCGGACCGTGCTCAAGTACGGAACCGCCGCAGCCGCGTCCGCAGCGCTGGGAAATCTTTCCTTCGGCCAGAACAAAACAAGCGCCCAGCAGCGCGTCGTGGTGATCATGTTCGACGGCTTCGATCCGCGGTACATCGCCGCCAGCAAGATGCCCGTTCTCGCGCAATGGAAACGCGGCGGGCTTTACAAGCAAGTGCAGGGCGTGATGCCTTCCGTCACCAACGCCAACAACGCGTCAATCTGCTGCGGCGCGTGGCCGGAAACGCACGGCATCATTGCCAATTCTTATTTTGATGAGAAGAGCGGGGAAGAGCTGTACGTAGAATCGGCCGACTTGGTGCTCGCTCCCACCTTGTTTGAACGCGCCGCGAAGCACGGAGTGAAATCGGCGCTGCTCTCCAGCAAAGCCAAAACCGCGACGCTGCTGATCCGCGGCGCCGAAATTGTGATGACCGCCGAAAACCCGGGCGCCGAATGGGTGAAGGAATTGGGTCCCGCGCCGGTGATTTATAGCGCGGATATCAATTACTGGCTGATGGCCGCGGCGATTCACGTCCTGAAGACGCGCCCTGACATCGGCGTCCTGTACGTTCACACCACGGATTATCCGATGCACATGTGGGCGCCCGAAGCTCCCGAATCAATGGAACACCTCGCGCGGATGGACGATCTGCTGGGGCAGGCCATGAAAGCCGCTCCGGACGCCGCATTTCTGGCCACTGCCGATCATGGGATGAACGCGAAAAGTTTGTGCTGGGACCTGGAGCAGGTGTGCGCCGCAAAAGGAACTCCGATCCGCAAAGCCGTCTCCACCGGACGCGACCGCTACATGAAGCATCACCGCGGCTGCAGCGGGGCAGTGTACCTGCACCTGAAATCGCCACAGGACGCGCCGCGCGTTCGCGAGATTGTCTCGGGCGTGCAGGGAGTCGAACGGATTCTCACGCGCGAAGAGGCCGCGCGGGAATTTCATTTGATGGCTTCTCGAATCGGCGACCTGATGGCACTGGGTGACAAGGACACGGTGTTCGGCGAACTGGACGATGCCAAGGAAAGTTTTCCTGGACTGCGGTCGCACGGGTCGCTGCATGAAATCGATGTTCCGCTCTTTGTGTACAACGCCAAGGGCGCGCCATCAGCTGACTATTTCAAGCACAATCTCGATCTGGCGAGGTGGCTCTACCCAATCTGACCGCCGGCGGTAAACGCTGCTGATTTTGCATGCTCCCTCAGCAAAAATGATCGAAGATAATAAACAGCTCTTCAGCAGCATTCAGGGACTCGTCGAAGCCTGGTGTGATCGCCGCTGTCTGCGCGCGCTGAGAAATATCTTGCGCGGTTATCCCCTGGTCTCGCCGCTGACCGACGGCTGGGGAGAACTGCTCACCTCCCTCCAAGACGTCCGAGCCTTCGCCCGTGACGAACTGACGGTCGACGAACAGAAACGCCTTGATGATTGCATCCGAGCGATCGAAAACGCCGTGCACCGCCCCTGATTCCGGATCGGAGCCCCTAGGATCGCTGGATCTCTATGAAGGGAAAGGGGTTCACTTCTCCAGCACTCCATCTGGAAACTGCGATTTCCCCGCAACTTTTTGACAATAAATGGGTTTGATAGACTGTGGAGGCCATGGCCAGGACCGACGTCCAATTGATGCTGGACGTGAAAGCCGGGGACGAACAGTCCTTTGAGCTTTTGCTCCGCAAGTACCGGACTCCTCTGGTCAATTTCCTTTTCCGGATGGTCCGCGATACTGCCGTCGCAGAAGATCTGGCCCAGGAAGTTTTCCTTCGCGTGTATCGCGCCCGGCAGGAATACGCTCCCAGCGCGAAGTTCACCACCTGGATGTTCCGCATCGCGACGAATCTGGCGTTGAACTCGGTGCGCGACAATCGCCATCGTCAAATGGAAATTTCCATGGACCAGACGGTGGACACGGGAGAAGACGAGCAGCAGCCGCTGCAGGTTGCTGATCGCGCGCCGACCGTGGAGCAGGAACTGGTCGCGCGCTCGCGCGCGGAGCTGATTTTGAAAGCGATTCATGCGCTGCCGGAAAAACAGCGCGCCGCGGTGCTGCTGCACAAGTATCAGGAACTGGATTACGATGAAATTGCCCGCGTGCTGGAGTGTTCGGAAAGCGCGCTGAAATCGCTGTTATTTCGAGCTTATGAAACGCTGCGCGTGCAGCTGGCGCCACTCGTAAGTCCTACGGTGAGGACGGACCGAGTACCGGCAAATCGCAGCGGGCAGCCCGCCTGAAATTTGGCGCGGTCTGTTTGTATCACCCGCCTGAGTGGAAGTATGGTGAGGGAAGTGAGGGTCCTATGTTTGGAAAACATGAGAACGGGCAACAGTGCGCCGCGATCGAAGGCCAGCTTGTCCAGTACCTGGATGGACGGGCGCGGCCCGCGGAGCGCCACGCGGTAGAAGCGCATCTGGCGGCTTGCGCCGCCTGCCGCTCGCGCGCGGAAGAGTTCCGCTCGCTGTGGAGCGTGATGGACGATCTTCCGGCGATCTCGCCATCGCCCGCCTTTGATGCGTCATTGCGCGCGCGAATCGCCGCCGAACCGCAGCGCCGGGGATTCTGGGATTGGATGCCTTCGCCCAGGCTGGCTTTCGCGGTTACCGCGCTGGTCGCTCTATCGGTCTGGATGTCTTCGATGCCTCGCGTCATGCCCAGCCTGCCGGCGGCTCCGCAGACCGCCCAGGTGAACAAGGTGGGTGCGGACTTCGATTTCGGCATGATTCGTGACTTGCCGGTGCTGGAGAATTACGATGTGGTGTCGAAGTTCGACGCGCTTTCCGAACTTCCGGGTCCCGTCGCGGGTTCCGTGCCGGAAGGGGCCAAAGAAACCCGGTAATGAAATGGAGATTCCAATTCGGCGTAGTGCTGGCGGCCTGCTTCGCGTTCGGTTTGGCCATTCCGGCGTCGGCGCAGAAAGCGGGGTCGGCTCCGCAACAGGAGGGCGAGACTCCGCGCCCGCAGCGGCCACTCGTGCGGCCGCGTCTGCGCAACGCGCTGCCGCCGGCAGGCAAGCCGGACAATCTACCTCCCAAAGCGATCGAGCGCCTGCAGGAGATGCCGCCGCGCCGCCAGGAGCAGTTCCTGCGAAATAATGAGCGCTTCCTCAGCCTGCCTCCGGAACAGCAAGCGCAGATTCGCCAGCGTCTGGAGGCCTGGAACCGCCTGACTCCCGAGCAGCAGCAGTCTTTGCGCGAGCGCCAGCGCGTGTGGGAACAGATGACGCCGGAACAGCAGAGAAACGTCCGGCAATCGCTCTTTCCTCGCTGGCAGCAGATGCCCCCGGCGCGCCGCCAGGCCATCCTGCAGCGGCTGCACTCGCTTCGGAATATGACCGAGGAAGAGCGCCAGGCGAAGCTTAGCAACCCGGCATTTGTCGAGGGATTGAGCCCGGAAGACCGGGATATGCTCGATCAACTGGCCCATTTGCACGTCGGCATGGCCCCCGAAGCGCCCTGAACGCAGGCTAATCGTCCTAACGGATCGAAAAACTCCTCAAAATTCTGGATTCCCCCCGCGAAATCGCCGGAACGCTCCCTGTCGTTACTCTTTCGCAACAACCCGGCAAAATCGTAAAAAAAATCGCCGCGCTAATCCTAGACACGGCTCGCGCCGACAGCACAAGCTGTAGTGGTTTTCAGAAAACCCCTACGAGCCTACGGATTTTCCACAATAAATTTCTAGAAAACTACGGTTTTTCCTTGACAAGTTTTCCTTCCTGACTAGAATCGTGGCACAAAGTGGTAGAGAGTGGTGGCAAGTGAAATTAAGTGGCGAAGGGATACCGGCTCGAAGGCACTAAAGGGGAACGTCAATGCGAGGCGAACGCTCGGCAGCTTCTTTGGGCAGACGACTACATGCTAAGGGGAAACATACCGGCAAGAGTGGACGAGAAGGGGCGCCTCAAGATACCCGCGGCGTTTCTGGAAGAGCTCAAGGGATTTGGCGGGCAGTTCTACGTCACGAGCGAAACCGGTGACTGTGCCCGGATCTTCCCGATGAAAGTCTGGGAGGAAATTGAGAGCAAGCTGGCGCGGCTCTCTTCGCACAACCGTACCAAGCGGAAGTTCCTGACCTGGACGAACTATTACGGCCAGGCGGTGGAAGCGGATAGCCAGGGCAGGATCCTGATCCCACCGGTGCTTCGGGAAGAGGCGCAAATGAAAGGTGACGTTGATGTTATGGGTCACCTGACGTACCTGGAAGTTTGGAACCACGGCCGGTCGCTGGAGAACCTTAAGAAGAGCCCGATTAACGATGACGACCTGAAGATACTGGACGACCTGGGAATTTAGTTGAACGTTCAGCATAAGCCAGTGCTGGTCGAAGAGACGATCCACTGGCTGGCAATCAGGCCCTCGGGGTTGTATGTCGATGCAACGCTTGGACTTGCCGGACACTCGGTTGAAATTGCCCGGCGGCTCGGAGCAGGCGGCAGGCTGATCGGGCTGGATCGCGATTCTCAGGCCCTGGAAATTGCGCACGGAAGGCTTGCAGAGTTCGGAGACAAAGTGACTTTGGTGCACGCCAACTTTTCACAAATCGGCGAGGTCTTCGCGGAACGCGGACTTCCTCCCGCCGATGGCGTGCTGGCGGACCTGGGCGTATCGAGCATGCAGTTGGATCTGGCCGAGCGCGGCTTTTCGTTTCGCGCGGCGAGCCCGCTGGACATGCGCATGGACCGCGAGTCGGAAGTAACGGCCGAAGACATTGTGAACACGGCGGGGGAAAAAGAGCTCGCCGACCTGCTCTACCAGTTAGCGGAAGAGCGGGACTCACGCAGAATCGCCAGGAACATCGTACGAGCGCGACCCATCCGGGACACCGCGCACCTGGCAACGGTTGTGGCAGGGGCCCGAAGCGTAAGGGGAAGGCAGAAGCTGCATCCCGCGACAAAAACGTTTCTGGCGCTGCGGATTGCGGTGAATCGAGAGATGGAGGAACTCGGGCAGTTTCTTTCTAGGGTTCCTGCCACACTATCTCCAGGCGGACGGTGGGTGATGCTCAGCTATCACTCGCTGGAGGACCGGCCGGTCAAGCAGTCGTTTCAAAAGCTCGCGCACGAAGGCGTGCTGAAAATTCTCACCAAAAAAGTAATTCAGGCTTCGGACGCGGAGGTTGCGGCCAACCCGCGCGCGCGCAGCGTGAAAATGCGCGTGGCCGAGAAGATGGATCCCGACCAGCACGGGATGCCGCCAGAGGATGAGTGGGAGCAATGAGCGAGTTCTACACCGTAAAACAGATTGATAATTCGCGCCTGGTACGCGTGGTGGCTCCCAACCACATGCGCGAATGCGTGCGCGTGGTTTCCCTCGGCGCGCTGATCGCGCTGGGCGCGTTCCTGTACGCCTGGCAGCATTTTGAAACCATTCAACTGCGCTACCAACTGGAAGCGCTGCGCGGCGAGCGCGCGCAGGCCGGCGAGCTCAATCAGGAATTGAAACTGGAAATGGCGGGATTGCGCGCGCCGGAACGCATCGACACGATCGCGCGCCGCCAGCTTGGTTTGACAGCCCCCGCGCCGGGACAAATCGCGCCGGCGGAATTGCCGCCGAACGCGGTGATGGCGGAAGCGCGCACGGCAAACGCTTCGGCGGAAGCGCAACAATAAACTTCTTATGGCGGCGTGGCCTCGTGCCGCCAACGGCTTGGCAGCTTGCGTGAAAAATCCATCGAGCAGCGCAATTATTTTTCCGTAAACTGCTGAACAGAATTGAAAGGCGAGCCGGAGCCGCCCGGCCAGACGGACGTGCTCTAGCCTCACGACTGTTCGGCCCGCGGTTCCCGGCCAAAATATGGATTCTCGCAGTCCCCGGACCCGGATTTTGATCGTAGCTGCCCTCGCGGCGATATGGGCCGGGGCGGCGTTCGGACGGCTGGCCTACCTGCAGTTATTCCGCTACAGCGAATATTATTCCCGCGCGCAGCACCAGCAGCGGCTGATCGTGGATGTCAGCGCCAGCCGCGCGGAAATTTTTGATCGCAACATGAACCCGCTGGCCATGAGCGTCCCGGTGGATTCGGCGTTCGCCGTGCCCTCGGAAATTGCCGACCCGGACATGGTCGCGCGCCTGATCGGGAAAGTCCTGGATGTGCCCTCAGACGAAATCGCCACGCGCATAGCCAGCTCGCATTCGTTCGCGTGGATTGCCCGCAAGCTTCCGCCGGAAAAAGCCAATCGAATTGCGGCCATGAATTTGCGCGGGATTTATTTTCAGCGCGAAGGCGGAAGATTTTATCCCAAGCGCGAACTCGCCGCGCACGTGCTCGGCTACGTGGACGTGGATGAAAAAGGCCTGGGGGGAATCGAGTACGAACTGGACGACAGCATTCGCAGCAAGCCGGAAAAAATGCTGATCTTGGCCGACGCGCACCGCCGCTGGTACGACTCGGCGGACAAGCCGCCGGAAACGGGAACGAGCGTTGAGCTGACTCTGGATGAAAAGATCCAGTACATCGCGGAAAAAGAGCTGGCGCAGGCTATTCAAGACACTCATGCCAAGTCCGGAACCGTGATCGTGGAAAATCCCAATTCCGGCGAACTGCTGGCGGTGGCCAACGTGCCGACGTTCAATCCCAACGCCGCCAAGGACAGCCCGCCCGATGCGCGCGTCGATCGCGCGGCCAGCTCACTGTACGAGCCCGGGTCGGTCTTCAAGATCGTCACGCTTTCCGCGGCCATCGATCAGGGCATCACCAATCCGGATGAAGTGGTGGACTGCCAGAACGGCGCGATCTACATCGCGGGACAGCGCATTCGCGATCACAAAGCCTACGGCAACCTGACCGTCGCGGAGATTTTGAAATATTCGAGCGACGTCGGCGCGATCAAAATCGGCCTGCGGCTAGGCGCGCCGAAATTCTACGACTACATTCGCGCATTTGGATTCGGGCAGCCGACCGGAGTGGATTTGCCGGGCGAGAGCCGCGGCAAATTGCGCCGCCTGGAGAACTGGACGCCGGTTTCGGTCGGATCGATTTCCATGGGCCAGGAAGTAGGCGTGACGCCGCTGCAGATGATCACCGCGGTGTCGGCGATGGCCAACGGCGGACTGATCGTGCGGCCGCACGTGATTCGCGAACAGCGCCACGGCAATGAAGTGATCGAACCGCAGGAACCGCAGCCACGCCGCGTCATCAAGGAAACCACCGCGGCCTCCATGCGCCGGATGCTCGAGGGCGTGGTGCTCGGAGGCACCGGCAAAAAAGCGCAGCTCGATGGGTACACCTCGGCAGGGAAAACCGGAACCGCCCAGAAATACGATCCGGAGACCGGCCGGTATTCGACGCACGATTTGATCGCGTCCTTCGTTGGATTCGCGCCGCTCAATACGCCCGCCGTAACGATTTATGTGCAGCTGGATTCTCCGGTCGGCCCCCACGACGGCGGCCAGGTGGCCGCACCGGTCTTCAAGCGGGTGGCGCAACAGGTTTTGCCTTACCTTGAAGTTCCTCGCGACATTCCCGTCGCGCCGGAAACGTTGCGCAGCAGCCGCGCTCCCGCCGCCCATCCGCAAGACGAAGAGCTGACCGACAGCAGCGATTTTGAGCCGACTCAGGGAACCGGCAGCGCGGCGATGGATGATCTTCCGTCTCCGCCGCCGCCCTCCGCTCCCGTTTCTCCCGCGCCGACTGTGGAACTCGCGCAGGGCGAAGGCATCCCCGCCCCGGAGTTGCACGGAAAAACGGTTCGCGACGTCACGGAAATGTGCTTGAAACTGGGCCTGACACCGATCCTGGTGGGAACGGGAATTGCTACCGATCAATCTCCGGCGCCGGGGGCGATGATTCGCCGCGGCAGCCGGATCACCGTGCAATTCGGCCGCGGCGCCTCGTTGGTGACCGCGTCGGCCCACGGAAAAGCGAAGTGAGAACGAAGGCGGCAACATTGGCGGACCATGTCGACAGCGAGGCGCAAATGACATCGGCAGGAACAGCACGGGCAGCGGTGCGCCTGGCCAAATTGCTGCGCGGCGTCGAACTGCGCGCAACAACGCCGCACGGCGACCTGCAAATTTCGGCGATTGCCTACGACAGCCGCGTGGTGAAACCCGGCACGCTTTTCGTGGCCATTCGCGGTGAAAAGACCGACGGAAACAAATTTGTGTCCGATGCCGTGTCCCGCGGCGCCGTCGCCGTGATGAGTGAGCTGCCGAATCCCGGAACACTTCCCGCGGAGTTTCCGTGGATCCAGGTTGCGGATGCGCGAAAAGCGCTGGCAATTTCCGGGGCAAATTACTATGGCCGTCCCGCGGAAATTCTGAAACTGGTCGGCGTCACCGGAACCAACGGCAAGACCACCATTGCTTACCTCATGGATTCGATCCTGCGCGCGGCAGGCTGCGAGACCGGGCTGCTCGGCACCATCGGCTACCGGTTGGGAGGAGAATTCCGCCCAGCGCCGAACACCACACCCGAATCGCTCGATCTGCAAAGCTACCTCGCCGAAATCGTTCGTGCCGGCGGCACGCACGCAGTGCTCGAAGCGAGTTCCCATGCGCTGGCGATGGACCGCTTGTGGGGGTGCCCGTTCGCGGTGGCCATCTTCACCAATCTGACCCGCGATCATCTCGATTACCACAAGACGTTGGGTGAATATTTCGCGGCGAAGCGCCGACTGTTTGAAGGTACCGGCACCGCGGCGCCGGCGACAGCTGTCATTAATCGTGACGACGAGTACGGGCGACAGTTGGCGGGCCTCGCCAAGCGGACGCTGACCTATGGCCTGGAGCCAGGCGCGGACATCACCACGCGCAAGCCGACGATTTCCCTTTCCGGGATTGAGTTCACATCTGAAACGCCGGCCGGGAAGATCGAGATTCGATCAAATCTGGTAGGACGGCCCAACGTCTACAACATACTTGCGGCCGTTGGTGCCGGAGTGGCACTCGCACTTCCCGGGGAAGTCATTGCCAGGGGCATTGCGCAGCTTTCCGCAGTGCCCGGGCGATTTGAACGTATCGAAGCGGGACAGCCGTTTCTGGTGGTGGTGGACTATGCGCATACCGATGACGCATTGCGCAACCTATTGGCGACCGCCCGGGAATTGAATCCGGATGGACGCATCATCACTCTGTTCGGCTGTGGCGGGGACCGCGACCGTACCAAGCGGCCGCTGATGGGAGAAGCCGCCGGCCGGGCGAGCGATATTGTGGTGCTGACGTCGGACAATCCGCGCAGCGAGGACCCGCTGCTGATCATCAACGACGTGATTGTGGGCGTGCAGCGTACTGAGACCAAGCTGCTGGTCGAGCCGGACCGCCAGAAAGCGATCGAAGTGGCGCTGGACGCGGCGCGCGCCGGAGACATCGTGCTGCTGGCCGGGAAAGGGCATGAGGCGTATCAGATTCTGCGCGACCGCACGATTGAGTTTGACGACCGTGAAGTGGCGCGCCGTATCCTGAGCAAGGGGGGATACGGGGATTAGGGTGGCACAGACTTCAGTCTGTGGGGCTTGGTCCTTGCAAGAACCAGACCCCACAGACTGAAGTCTGTGCCACCAGTGGTGCGGTACCGAACGTGCTCTCTTAAAGTCAGGGACGCTGATCCAAGGGTGGTCCGAGACCAGTGCAACCCAGCCCCTTGAGGACGCTATGCAGTGGACGGTTGAAGAAGTGGCTGGTGCATTGGGCGTTGCGGCGCCCCGCGGCGTCGACCCCCTGGCCCGGTTGGCCGGTGTCTCGATTAATTCTCGCACCGTGGTTCCCGGCGAGCTCTTCGTCGCCATACACGGAGCGCGTCACGATGGACACAATTTCGTGGTGGCCGCTTTGGAGGCCGGCGCGCTGGCGGGCGTCGTGGCGGCGGATCGCATTGCGGGATATACCGAGACGCAGCGATCGAAGTTGCTCGCCGTGCCGGACACGCTCGTCGCGCTCCAGTTCCTCGCCCAGTCCGTACGCACCCGTTGGGGGCGGCGCCTGGCGGCCGTTACCGGGTCGGCTGGAAAAACCACAACGAAGGAAATTCTGGCGGCGCTGCTGGCCGCGCGGTTCCGCGTACTGAAATCCGAAGGCAATCTGAACAACGAGTATGGGCTGCCGCTGCAACTGTTGCGGCTGGAAGAAACCGACGAGGCCGCGGTGGTCGAGCTGGGCATGAACCACGCGGGCGAATTGAAACGCCTGGCGGAAATTGCGCGGCCGGATGTCGGAGTGGTGACGCGCGTGGCTCCCGTGCATTTGGAATTTTTCGCTTCCATCGAGGAAATTGCTCTGGCCAAGCGCGAACTGATTGAAGGACTCGCGGGCCGCGACAGCGTTTCCGTATTGAATGCCGACGATCCGCTGGTGGCGCGGTTCGCGAAAGTCGCGCCGGGCCGGGTGCTCACGTTTGGAGTTGCCGAGCGCGCCGATTTTTCCGCGGAACATATTCAGGACCGCGGATTGAACGGCACGGAATTCGATTTTCTGGCTCCGGAAGGGCGCGCGCGGTTGAGCCTGCCGCTCGCGGGCCGCCACAATATTTCCAACGCGCTGGCGGCGCTGGCCGCGGCCAGCGTCTGGGGCGTGGGCGCGCGCGAAGCCGCTGAAGTATTTCCGAACCTGGAAGCCACCGGAATGCGCGGCCGGGTGCTGCAGTATGACGCCGGCTTCACGGTGATCAACGATTGCTACAACTCGAATCCCGTGGCGCTGGGGGCGATGGTCGGGCTGCTGACCAGCACCCCCGCGGCGGGCCGCCACATCCTTGCCGCGGGTGAAATGCTGGAACTCGGCCCCACGTCGGCGCACCTGCACCGGGAAGCCGGGCGGCTGGCCGCGGAAGCTGGCAACCTGGACTGGATTATCGGCGTGCAGGGCGACGCGCAGCATCTTGTGCAAGGCGCGATTCAAACGGGGCACCCGGCTGCGCAGGCAAAATTTTTCGCCGCTTCGTCGGAAGCGGGTGAATTCTTGAGCGGTCTGATGCAAAAGGGAGATGTTCTGCTGGTGAAAGGTTCGCGCGGCGTGAAAATGGAACGGATTGTCGAAGCGCTGGACGCGCGGTTCGCGCGCGCGAGCGCCGGGACGCCGGCTTCAATGGCCGGTGGCACGCCCAGGGAGCGTGCCTGAGATGCTCCTCTACCTCTTCTACCACGTGCTGGAGCGCTATCTTCACGCGCTGAATGTGTTCCGCTACATCACTGTGCGCACAGCGCTCGCCAGCCTCACGGCTTTGCTGATCACCCTGATGATGGGTCCGTGGGTGATCCGGCGGCTGCGCGACCTGCAGATCGGCCAATTCATCCGCGAGGAAGGGCCGAAGAGCCACCAGTCCAAGGCCGGTACGCCCACCATGGGT
>DATGJQ010000052.1:0-14071 GCA_035295105.1 Candidatus Acidiferrales bacterium
TGTTGAGCGTGTGCGCATCGTCCCCGGTCTGCTCGCCGCTTCGCCGTTTGATTTCACACGGTATCCGGTCTCGCATAGCCTGGTCATGCAGCTTGTCTGGGGAGCGCTGGTCGGCCTGATTTGCTTCGCGCTGCACCGCAACGCCCGCAGCGCCTTAATTCTGGGAAGCCTCGTCCCGACGCATTGGGTGCTCGATTTCATCGCCCACCGTCCGGACATGCCCATTTATCCCGGCGGCCCGAAATACGGCCTCGGCATGTGGAACTCGATCCCTGTGACTTTGGTGGTGGAGTACGCCTTATTCGCGGCGGGAATCGCGATCTATCTCAGCGCGACTCGAGCGAAAGATGTGACGGGAAAATGGGCATTCTGGTCGCTCGTGGTTTTGCTGGGCGTTCTTTACCCGGCCTCGATGTTCGGTCCCCCGCCGCCCAGCGTGCGCGCCCTGGCGTGGAGTGCGCTGGCCATCTGGCTCACGGTGCCGTGGGCTGCGTGGGCTGACCGGCACCGGCAATCAGGAGCGGGTTCATCCTCGAGTCGATCGGGACCGCCGTCTGATTGACGTGCGGATCGCTTGGATTCACCGGAACCGCCGGTCCGGCCGGCCACCCCATTTCCATGGTCATACGATCGAACATCGCGCGCGTGCCGCCTTCCAGAATGAAGCAATCGGAATTCTGGCAGCGAACGAAAACGCCGTCTTCCGGCGTCTCAAACGAGAAAAAATTCGGGCGTCGCAACAGATTCGTTCGCTGGCCGTATTTCGTTTCTAGAATTTCGCTGTAGGCGCCGAAGAAGCGCGCCGCATCTGCGTCATTCGCCAGTCGAACGCGAAACTCCAGCAGCGTGCGTTTGTTTTTCTGATTCTCGAAGATTGCGTAGCGGTCGCCGGCCCATTTCGCGGCCAGCGCCGTGGAACGTTCCTTGGGCAGGAATTGCTTCAGGATTTCCTGGACACCGAATTCGCCCATGTCGTTCTCATCCAGTTTTTTCCAGTCCGCGGAAATCACGCCCTTCGCCGGCGGCAGATCGACTTTCGCAGGCATCACGCCCTGCAAATACAGATCGGGATGCATGATTTGCTGCGTGGATGCGGGCGGCTTGTCGAACACTTTGTAAAAATCGGGCCAGCCGTTGCCGGCCTTCAGCAATTGCTGTGTGAAGCGGATTCCGGCGAGATACGGAAACAGCAGTTCATCCTGCAGCACCTTGGGAGCCTTGGAGAGTTCCGGGCTGCTGTCCACATCTCCCATCAGCATGGTCGGATCGAAGTCTCCGAGGTCGCGGATGCTGCCCTTCCCGCCCAATTCGTAGTCCAGCATGGCCGCCATGGCCGAGCCCTCAATAACCGCATCGCGCGCCAGTTCCCCGTCATCGTTCGGCTTCGCGGCGTCGGTCCACTTGTCGATATGAAAATGCTGATCCTGCAGGGCGTGCGTCAATTCATGCGACATCACCGGCCGCTCGTCGGCCGGAGAAGTCCAGTCGGCGATGAAAAATTCCTGGCTGTCCGGATCGTAGAGTCCCGCGATCTGTTCGGTCAGAATTTTGACCATCATCTGGTCCAGCGGGTAATCCTTGGGCAGCAGGCCGAATTTCTCCATCGTTTTCTGGTCGGCGTAGCGCTTGTCGGCGTCCTTGTCTTCCTTCATTTTCTGCAGAAGATAGGCGCGAATTTCCTCGCGCGAGCGCATGCTTTTTTTCAAGGGAGAAAGAATCGGCAGCGAAACCAGCTTGCTCATGTCCGCCAGAACTTCATCGGCAGCGCGCAGAAATTCCTGGTTCTGCGCCGACGCCGGAGGCGGCAAGGAAGCCGGCGGAGCAATCTTCTGCGCCCGGGATCCGCACGCGAGGAGCAGCACAACGGCAATGCCGGCAAAGAATCGTTTCACGTGCGTGGTCCCTTCCCGTGCAAAAAGCCAGAACCTTCAGACTAACATTTTGATGGGGATTTTGGACGAATGGATGTCGGCGGATGAAGCAAGTCCACTAACCATTGCCATTTGAGCAGCGCGAGGCTCCTCACTTGGTCGATGGCTTCTGCGGCGGCAAGTCGGTGGATTCCAGGCGCTTCCACTCGCCGCCCTGAAACCGGTAAAGATCACGCGACATTTTGAGACACTCAGAGGGACGATCGTCGTCAACCTTCGAACAGTAAGCGATCCGGAAACCGTCTGGATCCGCTTCATAGCTGGATTGCTGAATCAAATCCGAACTCCATAGAGCGGCCACCCCATGCCCATCGAATCGCCACGCAGAAAACAGTCCCGTGGACAAATCATCCGTCCGCCCGGATATTGTGACGAACACCGGATCGGACTTCGACGCCGAGACCAGTTCCACGTCGCTATCGAAAAAATCTTTTTGCGTAAAGTGGTCGATCTTCGCGCCTAGAGCGTAATGGCCAGGTGATCCTGCATAGATGCGCACCGCGGCCGGGCCGCCCTGGCCGAAGTTGACCAGCAGCGCGTACACCGCGGGATTTCCTCCGAGTTTCACCAGGCGATAATCTTCTCCGACCGGCGGGTTGTGCGACACCAGGCCCGCCAGGCTGTGATTCGCCGCTTCAAGGCTCGGCTCCGCGGAACCGTTCAGCATGGGAAGAACGGCCGCGTCCAGGTACAGCAGCGCTTTCTCCATCTGCGACTGATTTTCTTCTCCGCCGCCGAGCCGCGCGGAGGAGAGTTCCGCGGCGGCGCGCTTGAATTCCGGGACAGCGTCGGCGCCGCTTTGCGCGGACTTGGCCGCGGGAGTGACACCAAACATGACAATCGCGGCAAAAGTTGCTAGCCTGGCGATGGCGGGCCGGGTCGCGCAACGATTTTCTTGATTCTGAGGTCGATAAAAAATAGAGTTCATTTGGGCCTCGACTCTAATACACTCTCTAAGTGGGGCGCAACAAGCGGGGGGCAACCCGGCACGATCGGCTTCTTCGCGATGTAGTTACAATCCTGAATCGAGATGGGCGTGAGCGCGAGGTCCAAATCGGACTTGTTCCGCAGGGGGCGAGTCGCCGGGAATCCTCATTCGCATCGAGTTCTTCGCGGGATTCCTCTTGGCCCTTCGGCGAAAGCGCAACCGGTATACTCGCAATTTTTTGATGTGGCACGAAATTCTGCCGCAGTCCGTCCATTGTTCTGGAAACGTAACAGAAAGGTAGCGGGCGCTATGGCCATACGAAGTATCAGCCACCCAGGAGAACTTCCGACGCCGGACATGCAGCCGGGCACGCGGCTGCGAAGATCCCGCGAGCGGCTTGGGTTGACGTATCGAGATGTGGAACGGGCCAGCTATGAATTGGCCTGTCAGCGCGGGCGGCCCGACTTCATCGTGCATCTCAGCCGCCTCGCGGACATTGAAAATCGCGATGTAACACCCAGCCTCTATAAGCTTTACGCCCTGGCGGTGATCTACCACCTGGATCCGAACGAAGTTTGCCAGTGGTACGAAGTCCCTTTCGAAGGACATTTTTCCGACGGCATCCAGCTCGCCGCTCCCAATACCCACCTCGCAGCGGCGCCCGCGAAATTGCGGCTGCCGATTCGTTTCGACCCGGCCTTCGACCCGCGACGCACCGAATTCTTAACGCGCATGGTAGAACGCTGGGGCGATTTGGAAGGTACATTTTTTGACCAGCCTTCGCGATACCTGTACGGATATGTCGGCGCGGATGACATGCGGATGCATCCGTTGGTTCGTCCGGGCAGCCTGGTGCTGGTGGACCCGAAACTTCGGCAGGTGAAAAATTCAGGTTGGACCAACGAATACGAGCGGCCCATCTATTTTGTGGAGTTGCACCGGGAGTTTCGCTGCTGCTGGTGCCAGTGTGAGAACGGCCGGATGATTCTCATCCCTCATCCTTTATCTTCTTGCACTCCTGAGGTTTACCGCTATCCCGACGAAGCTGAGATTATCGGCCAGGTGGTGGGGGTGGCTATGCGGCTGGGGCCAAGCTAGGCTTGTTCTTAGAGAATACCGCGAGTAGAACGCCCAGATTGGAACAAAACAGATCCTGAAGATACCCCGGGACGCCGTCCGGGCACATCAGCTGAAAGCTGCGATCCTGCTGCCAGCTTTCAATCACTTCCCAATATTGGTCACCCGCCGAACCAAGACACGCGTGCAGATCACGCTCCTGATCTTGCAACGGCGTTTCCAGGATTCGCGCAAACAACTCCTCGTGGCAATGCAAAAGGGCCGCCTGGACGGCATTTTCGGAATACAGCGACATTAGGCCGTCGTGCTCGTATCGGCCGGTGCCTGAATCCTTCAGGGAGCTGACGTAGTAAAGCCGGCCAAAATCACTGGAGATTGCGGCCAGAGTTTGCGAGGAGAAATCCTCGATGACGGCGCGGCTTTGCTGGAAACGCTCTAACGACTCCACGGGATCACCTGTTCTGATTTCTGAACTCTTTGCTTGGAATCCCACTGAACCTACGTCGTTCAGTGTATCAAGGTGGCGACTCTGGAGGGTCATCCACCATGAAAAAAATTATCAGTATTTCGGCTCTCGCAGCCTTTGCGACCTTCATGCTACTCCCTGTCGCAGGGCGCGTCAACGCCGCATCGGTTAACCAATCCGTTCTAGGCCAGGCTGGTAACCCAATGCCCGGCGGAGGCGGCGGACATTTCCAGGCCGGTAATCCGATGCCGGGTGGAGGCGGTGGGCATTTCCAGGCTGGCAATCCGATGCCAGGCGGAGGCGGTGGGCATTTCCAGGCCGGAAATCCGATGCCGGGTGGAGGCGGTGGGCACTTCCAGGCCGGTAACCCGATGCCGGGTGGAGGCGGTGGGCATTTCCAGGCCGGTAACCCGATGCCTGGCGGAGGCGGCGGACACTAAATTCTTAGAATCCGAACCGGGCGCCATTTTCGCGGGGATGTTAGCGTGTAAGTGAATTCATCTTCGTGGTACAATTCGGGCGCTCGGTTCGGACTCATGAATCCTCTCGAAACGATTCTTTCATGGTCGACGCTTTCGTTCGAGTTGATACTTTGCGGTTTTGTCTTTATACGCAGAGTCGATCGGGTTCTCCCATTTTTCACCGCTTATGCCTACGCGCTTTTGGGCAGCACGATCGGCGTGTGGCTCACCTACGAGTGTTTTGGATTTGATTCCAACGCTGCTTATTTTGCCTACTGGATCAGCGTGCTCGTGAACGCCGCGGCGCGCAGTCTTGCCATCGTCGAATTGTGCCGTTATGGACTCCAAGCGTATCGGGGGATCTGGGCTCTAGTGTGGCGGTTCCTCACAGGACTCTCGGTCGTGTTGCTGGCTCACGCCGCGGTAGATGCATGGGGCCAGCCTCGCGGCCTGGCCATCTATGGGGCTACACTCGACCGCGATCTAGCCTTGGCGTCGATCGCCGTCCTGGCGGCGCTTTTCCTGGTGCGGTATCACTACAGCCTCGATGTGAATCCGACGCAGCGACTGATCGCGGCGGGGATTTGCTTGATCTGCGCCGTGGATGTGATCGGCAACACGATCATTCGCAAACTTTTTACGGGCTACCTTTTTTCATGGTTCTTGTCCAGCCAGGAAGCCCAGGCCAGTTGGCCGTCGGTGAGACCGCAATTCATGCACGTCGCTGACATCTGGAGCGCAGTGCATCTGTTTTTCTTCATGCTGTCGATGGGAATCTGGAGTTTTGCGCTTCGCAAACCACTGCTGGAGCAATCCGAGCGGCCGATTTTGCTGCCGGCCGGCATTTACCAAGAACTTTCTCCGGCCATCAATTTGCGTCTAAGCGCGTTTAATGACCGCCTTGTAGAGTTGCTGAAACCATGACCGACCTGGTGATTTTCATTCCTCTGGCGATCGGACTCCTCGGTGCGATGGGGTGGCTGCTGGCCGTGAAGCAAAAACCAGCGGGACCGTCCGCCGGAATCTCCGCCGCCGATGCGCTCGAGGCTTTCTCGACGGAGAGGCACTACGCGCACTTTCGACAGATCCGCCAGGCTCTTTCGGCGACAGACGCCGAATATCTTGCCGCGAACGCGCCTCCGGAAGTCGCTCGGCGGGCCCTGCGAGAGCGTCGCGCGGTGGCCCGGGGCTTTCTCAAGGGGCTGCACGAAGATTTCTCGAATCTCGCAAGACTCGGCCGGATCATCGCGTCGCTTTCGCCGCAGGTCAGCCGCCAGCAGGAAACCGAGCGGCTGATCCTGAGCGTCAAGTTTCAGCTGCTGTATTCCGTGGTGTGGTTGCGCCTTTCCGCCGGCAACTTGCCGCTGCATCAACTGGAACATCTGACCGGCCTGGTGGGAAGACTGGCAACTCGCATGGATGCGGCCATGGCGGAAATCAGCGCCTTGTCAGCGGGCCAAGTCGCGCGAAGCATCGAAACTTAGGTTCTGCCCGAATCACCGATGTCCCCGGAAAGCGCTCCCGATTCCCGCCCCTGAGCCAGGCAGTTACGAATTCGGCAAGTCATTTGCTAATTCGGCACTTCGCTGCTTCTCGGTTGCCCACCGTTCCGTATAATGGTCTTCTCTGAGGCTCCGGGTGTCCAAGACCAAGATACTGATCGTTGACGACGAAGACGCGATTCGAGAGGTGGTTTCCACCCTGCTCGAAGCGCAAGGCTACGAGTGCGCATCCGTGAGCCACGGCCGCCTGGCCAAGGAATACCTTCTGAAGCATCCGGTCGACGTGGTGCTCAGCGACATGATGATGCCGGAGATGGACGGTCCCAGCCTGGTGGACTGGCTGTCGCATGCCGAGCCCGATATACCGGTCATCATGGTTACGGCGGTTCACGATATCTCGACCGCCCTGGAGGCCATCCGTCGCGGGGCCTACGACTACATTCTGAAACCCTTTGAGAAAGACCAGCTGTATCTCAGCGTGCGGCGGGCTCTCGAGCACCGCCGCCTGGTGCTCGAAAACCGCAACTATCAGCGCAATCTTGAAAAACTGGTGGAGGAACGCACGGCGCAGTTGCAGGGCGCGATCGAGCAACTGGAGCGCTCCTACGACGACACGTTGGAGGCCCTGGGGGGCGCGCTGGATTTGAAGGACGCGGAGACCGAAGGCCACTGCAAACGCGTCACCGCCTTCACCATTGCCATTGCCAAGGCCATGGACGTGGAGCCCGGGCAACTCCCGCAAATCGCGCGGGCCGCGTTCCTGCACGATATCGGCAAGATGGCCATTCCCGATCTGATCTTGCGCAAGCCCGGACCGCTTACGCCGGAAGAACGCGACATCATGCGCACGCACTGTGAAATCGGGTACAACATGGTGAAACGCATTCCCTTCCTGCGGGAAGCGGCGGAAATTGTACTGGCGCACCAGGAGTATTACGACGGCACCGGCTACCCGCGCGGGCTGCGCGGAGAGGAAATTCCCCTGGGCGCGAGAATATTCGCGGTGGCTGACGCGCTGGACGCCATGATTTCCGACCGCGTCTACCGCAAAGCCTTGTCCATCCAGCATGCGCAAGAGGAGATTCAGCGCTGCTCGGGAACGCAGTTTGATCCCAAGGTGGTTGAGGTCTTCGTCGAGATGCCCGGCAAGATGTGGTATGAGTTGCGGGAGAACATTGGCACGCCGTACCGGCTTTCCCAATTAAAACCGGCCTGAGAGACCACGCAATCGCCGTCCAGCGCTGGGGTCTTGCGCAAATTCTCCGGCCCCTGTAGTATCCAGCACAAACAGACAGAATAGGCGGAAAAGGACAACCACGATGGCTCTGGTGCCGATCAAAACGGCTTCGACGACAGGTTACTGCGACTGCATCCACGGCTGCTACGAACTGGCCAGCCTGCGCGATGAAGACAACGGGAAGGGCTACTGTCTGCGCTGCGCCAAGGAACATCTGGAAATGAATGCCGGGATCGGCCTGCCGAATCCGGCGCCGTCCAAAGTCTCGGCAAACTCGGGCGCGCCTGCCGCGACACCTTCGATTCCACGTTCGGCGGATCCGCCGGGGCGGTTGCGATAGACCTCCTCAATAACAGACCTCCCCAATCGCTGAGTTAGCCGGTAGGGAATAAAACCCCACAAGCTAAGGCTGTGCTATCAAAGAGCGCCCACGGTGCGATAATGGATGTGCTGGGGCAAATGCTCCCATGGCTCAAACTCCCACCTACGACATTTTCATGGACGGCTCGTGCTCGTTCTGCCGGTGGACTCAGGAGAAGATTCAGCCTTACGACACCGCCGCGCGGCTGCGATTTCTGGACTACAACGATCCGGCAGTGGCTGCGCAGGCACCGTTTTCGCGGGAGTCGCTGGATAGCGAAATGCACGTTCGAACGCCCGGCGGCGCCTGGCTGAAGGGATTCGCGGCGTGGGAGGCGCTGCTGCGGGCCATGCCAAAGCTGGCCTGGCTCGGACGCCTCGCCAGCATGCCTCCCATGCGCTGGATCGGCCCCTCAGCGTACGCATTCATCGCCCGGCACCGTTACAGCCTACCCGGGGCTCCGGCGCGCTGTGAGAGCGATACGTGCGCGATTCCGGGACGGCCGTCCAAGTGACCCCGGCGCGCGCCGCGCGTGATACGATATCCGCCGTGAAACCTCCTATTTCCTGCCCGGATCGTTCGAATTGACGATGGCCGCGCCTCCTTCCCCTGCCACGAACACCATTCCGATGCTGGACCTGCGGGCGCAGTTCGATTCCATTGCTTCCGAGATTCGCGCCGCCGTCGAGGAAGTGCTCACCGCGCAGCAATTCGTGCTGGGACCGCAGGGTGAAGCCCTGGAGCGTGAAATTGCCGCAGCCTGCGGGGTGCGCCATGGGATCGGACTGGCGTCGGGCACCGAAGCGCTGGAGCTCGGGCTGCACGCTTGCGGCGTGAAGGCCGGCGGCGAAGTGATCGTTCCGGCGTTTACGTTCATCGCCACGGGCAGTGCGGTCAGCGCGCTCGGGGCGCGCCCGGTGTTCGCGGACGTGGAGCCGGCGACCTTTAATCTCGACCCGGACCAGATCGAGTCGCGAATCACGCCGCGCACGCGCGCGATCGTCGCCGTGCACCTGTTCGGGCTGTCAGCGGATATGGATCCAATCGTCGCCATCGGCGAGAAGCACGGCATTCCCGTGGTCGAAGACAATGCGCAATCGTTTGGCGCGACGTACCGCGGGCGGAAGACGGGCTCGATGGGGCGGCTCGGATGCCTCAGTTTTTATCCCAGCAAGAATCTGGGGGCGTACGGCGACGCGGGAATGATTGTCACTAATGATGACACGCTTGCCGCGCGGCTGCGCTCGCTGCGCAATCACGGGCAAACGGCGCAATACCTCAGCGTCGAGCGCGGCTGGAACAGCCGCCTCGACGAACTACAGGCGGCCATCCTGCGCATAAAGCTGGGGCACATGGCGGAATGGACGGCGGCGCGCCAGGCGCATGCCCGGCGGTACGATTCCCTGCTGGCGGATTTGCCTGGCATCACACTCCCGCGCGTGCCGCCCGGACGAGAGCATGTCTACTACCTCTACACGATTCGCGTCGCGGGACGGCCGGGCGGCGCGGCCAGGCCGACAGGCGGCAACGAATTGCGCAGCGACATCGTACAACAGCGGCTGAAGGAGCGCGGTGTCGCCAGCGTGGTCTACTACCCGGTTCCACTTCACCTGCAGCCGCTATACGCGCTGCTCGGCGGAAAGCCGGGAGATTTTCGCGTGAGCGAACGGGCCGCGCGCGAGGTGCTTTCGATCCCGATCTATCCGGAAATGACGGCGGAACAAATTGAGCGGGTCGCGGAGGAGTTGCGGAAAGCCATGCGCCCGTAGGCCGACCTAGCAGGACTTCAGTTTTGGGTGTTTGTTTTTGGACCCACGAACGCGGACTGCCAGGAGTCGCTGTCCTACTTAAATCGAAGACTCAGCGGTTGCGGCAACCGCGCGGCGGTACAGCAGGAACATCACAGCGAGAAAGAGCACGAGAGCGGGAGTCAGCAGCGCCAGGATTCCCATATCGAGCGAGCGCTCCCCGGACTTGCCGAGCGCCGAGGCCGACGTGTAACAGAGCGCGCAGCCCTGCGCGAAGGCTGCCTGAGCGGATGCCAGGATCGCCAGCAGGGTCACCAAACCGAATTTCATGCGCATGAAACGTCCCTCCCCTAGCTACAACCGCAAGTCCTACCAGAGAATATCACCGGAACAAGACTAGCTCAATGCGGCCTCATTTGCAGCAGCCGGAAGGCCTCCGGGAAGAAAAAGATAAACATCATGCAGATGCAGAAAATCATGGCCGGCACGAGCCACAGCACCAGGGAGAACTTCTCATACTTCAGGTGCATGAAGTACGACATGATCATGGCGGCCTTGACCACCGACAACACCACCAGGATGCTCAACATCACCGAGGGCTGCAATTCCTTGTAGGCCAGGAAAACTTCCAGGCCGGTGATGGCCACCAGGCCCACCCAAACGGTAATGTTGGTTCCTACGCTGGCGCCGTGCACTTCGGCTGCGTGTGCGTCTGAGCTCATAGAATCGCTTTCTCCCGGATGGCCAAAAATTAGTACTTCACTGACATCAAGTAAATCAGCGGAAACACGAACATCCAGACCAGGTCGACAAAGTGCCAGTACAGGCCGTTGACTTCGACGTCCTCAGCGGAAAATTTTCCGCGCCCGTAACCCACGGCCACGATTCCCAGGTAAATCACGCCGATCATCACGTGGGTCATGTGCAGTCCGGTGATACCGAAGAACACCGCGCCGAAGAGCGGGGTGCCTTCCGGATTTCCGGTGATGGTGAAGCCTTCCTTAGTGATCATGTTCAGCCACTCGGTCAAGTGCAGGCCGGTGAAGAGGAGGCCGCCGATCATGGTGGCCACCATCCACATCACCGTTTTCTTGCGGTCATTTCGCTGCGCGGCCATGACGGCCATCACCATGGTCAGCGAGCTGGCCAGCAGCACGACGGTCATGGTGGTGGAAAATGCGATAGCCGGAAAAATCGGGAACGGGCGCGGCCAATCGGGATTGGTGAGCCGCGAATAGCTGTAAACAATCAGCAACGCGGAAAAGGTGAGCGTATCGGAGACGATGAACAGCCACATCCCCAATTTCTTGGAGCCCATCGCGAAGGGCGATTTCCCACCGGACCATGCCGAATCGAGGGCCGCTTCGGTTTTTACATCATGCACGATTCACCGTCCCAGAGTCAGAAGTGCGAACAAGAAAATCCACAGCCCGTCCATGAAGTGCCAGTAGATCGACGTCAGCTCCGCCGCGGTGCGTTGCGAGATGCGCGAACGGCTCCACGGCCGGAACAGCACGTAGAACAGAGCAAAAATCCCGCCGGCCAGGTGCGCGCCGTGCGCGGCGGTCAAGAGGTAGAAAAAACTGCTGCTGGGATTGGTAGCCAGCAACATCCCGGCGGCGGCAAGTTGGCGCCAGGCGATGATTTGCCCGGCCAGGAAAAGCAGGCCAAGCCCGGTGGTCACCCACCACCAGGATTGGAAAGCTTCTCGCTCGCCGCCCTCCAGTCTCCGACGCGCCACCACGATGGTGACGCTGCTTGCGAGCAGTATTGCAGTGTTAAACCACAGCACCCGGGGCAGCGGCGTGGACTGCCAGTCCAGGCCGAGACCTTTTCGAACGATATACGAACTGGCCAGCGCCATGAAGAACATGACAATGGCCGCCAAACCCAACTGCAGCGCCGTGAAATAGGCGCGCCGCGGCACCGGGCGTCGCGAACCGGACGAGTCTCCGTCGTCATCGCCCCCGGCAGGCGGCGGAGTACCGCCGCCGTGGCCGGCGTCTATAAGCTCGACATCATCTACGATCGTTCCAGGCATCTTCTAACTCGTAAGTCTCTCCGCCAGCTAGGCCTTGCGCACCAGATTGGGCGCCAGATGCTGCGGGATGTAGTCGTCCGCTGCGCCCGGCACGCTGAATTCGTAGGGGCCATGGTAGACGACCGGTTCGACGCCGGCGAAATTGTCAAACGGCGGCGGCGAAGGAATCGACCACTCCAGTGTCGTGGCGTGCCACGGATTTTCTTCCTTGGCTTCCTTCCCGGCCATCAGGCTCCAGATAAAATTGAACAGGAAGATCAACTGCGCGGCGATGGTGATGAACGCCGCGATGCTGATAAACACGTGCACCGGCTGCAGCGCCTGCAGGAACGGGCCGGCGGTCATTTCGGAATAGCGCCGCGGGTTCCCGGCCAGGCCCAGGAAGTGCATGGGCATGAAAATGGCATAGACGCCGATGAACGTGAGCCAGAAATGCAGCTTGCCGATTCCCTCATTCATAAACTTGCCGAACATTTTGGGGAACCAGAAGTACAGGCCGGCGAACATTCCGAAGATGGCAGCGACGCCCATGATCAAGTGAAAGTGCGCGACGACGAAGTAACCGTCATGCAGATACAAATCGAGGGCCGGCTGCGCAAGGAACAATCCGGAGAGGCCGCCGCTGACGAACAGCGAAACGAAACCAAGGGCGAAGAGCATGGCGCAGTTGAATTGAATCTTGCCGCCCCAAAGCGTTCCCAGCCAGTTGAATGTCTTGATCGCGGAGGGAACGCCGATGGTCATGGTCAAGATCGAGAAGGCAAACGCCGAATAGGGGCTCATGCCGCTGATGAACATGTGATGGCCCCACACGCAGAAGCCCAGGAAGCCGATGCCGCAGACGGCGCCCACCATGGCGCGGTAGCCGAACACCGGCTTGCGCGAGAAGGTCGAGAGCAAATGCGACGCCACGCCCATGCCGGGCAGGATCGCAATGTACACCTCGGGATGGCCGAAGAACCAAAACAGATGCTGCCACAGCAGCGGCGAGCCGCCCTTGTGCCAGGTGATGACCTGGTCGGTAACGACCAGCCCTCCTGGAATAAAGAAGCTGGTGCCTGCCAGGCGATCGAGCAGCAACAGGATGCAAGCCGCGAGGAGCACGCCGAACGCCAGCAAGCCGAGAATCGCGGTGACGAACCAGGTCCAGCAAGTGAGCGGCAGGCGGCCAAGCGTCATGCCCTTGGCGCGCAGGTCAATCAGCGTGGTGATGAAATTGAGAGCGCCCATCAGCGAAGCGCCGCAGAAAATGGCCAGCCCGATAATCCAAAGTGTTTCGCCGCCGCCCTGCCCCGGTCCGACGATTTCTCCGAGCGCGCTGAGCGGAGGATAGGAAGTCCAGCCGCCGATCGGAGCGCCGCCCGAAACGAAAAACGCGCAGATCATCACGACGAGGGAGAGGAAAGTGGTCCAGAACGACATCATGTTCAGGACAGGAAACGCCATGTCAGCCGCGCCAATTTGAATGGGCAGAAAATAGTTGCCGAAGCCCGATTGCGGCGCGGTGGTCAGCACCATGAAGACCATGATCGTGCCGTGCATGGTCATCAACGCCAGGTATTGCTCCGGCGTCATCTGGCCGCCCTTGAAGATCGAAAAATGCGCGGTCGGCCAGGCCAGGTGCAAGCGCATGAGCAGTGAAAGCGCCATGCCGACGAATACGGAGAACAGAGCCAGCATCAGATATTGAATGCCGATAACCTTATGATCGATGCTGAACACGTATTTCCGAATGAAACCGGACGGAGGCTGGTGCTGGTGCGCGTGCCCGCCGCCGTCTTCGTGTGTCACCATTGAGGCTCTCCTGGGTTCCGACTCAAATTCCTACTGGTTCGCCGCTTCCTGATCTTTTTCCCACTTTTCAAAATCCGGCTCGTTCATGACTGTGAGCATGCTGTGCATGCGGTAGTGTCCCAGGCCGCACAATTCGGCGCAGGCAATTTCATAATCGCCGGGAGTGGTGGCGGTGAAATGCATGTGAATTTCCATGCCCGGAACGGCATCCTGCTTGAGGCGCAGTTCGCGCACGTAGAAACTATGGGTGACGTCCTGCGAGCGGATGATCAGCTCCACTTCGCGGTTCGCCGGAACCACGATCACGGGTGAAACAATGTCATCCTTGGAGGCCGGATCGGTGGGATCGAGGCCTACCGGATTGCCGGTGGAGGCGCTTACCAGTTCCGGCTTTTCACGCCCGAATTTTCCGTCCACTCCGGCATAGCGAAAATTCCAAACGAATTGCTGGCCGGTGACTTCGATCTGCAAAGCGCCCGGCGAGGCGCCAATGAAATGGACTTCCGCCCAGGCGTTGCGGGCGTA
>DATGJQ010000053.1:0-20566 GCA_035295105.1 Candidatus Acidiferrales bacterium
GCGGAAATCCAGATCCTTGATCTTGCCGTCCTTGCGGTACTTGATCATGATGCGGCCATCTTGCGGCAGCCGCTTTTCGCTGATGTCCAGCTTGGCCATGATCTTGACGCGGCTGATGATGGCATCGCGCAGCTTCATCGGCGGGGCCATTACCGCCTGCAGAATTCCGTCGATGCGGAACCTCACGCGGATTTCTTTTTCGTAAGGCTCGATGTGGATGTCGCTCGCGCCGCGCTTCACGGCATCGGTGAGAATCAGGTTCACCAGCTTGATGATGGGCGCTTCCTCGGCCGCGCGCTCCAGCTCGGCGAGGTTCATTTCCTGCTCTTCGGAAGCCAGTTCCAGGTCCGCCGCGCTGTCCGCGTCGCCGGCCAGGTCCTTCATCACCTTGGAGAGTTCTTCGACGCTCTCGGCTTCGCCGTAGAACTTGGAGATGGCTTCAGAAATGGCGGTTTCCGAGGCCACTACGGGCTCGACGTTGAACCCGGTCATGAACTTAATGTCATCCATCGCGAAGACGTTGGTCGGATCGGTCATCGCGATGGTCAGCGTGGAGCCGACGCGCGAAAGCGGAACGATCTGGTAACGAATCGCGGTGTCCTGCGGGATCAACTTGATGACTGCGGAATCGACTTCGTAATATTTCAGGTTGATGGAAGGCACGCCGTACTGGCGGGAGAGCACACCCGTAATCTCATCGTCGGTGATGAAGCCGAGCTTCATCAGACACGTTCCCAACCTGCCTCCGCTTGCCTTCTGATGTTCCAGGGCCTGCCGGAGCTGGTCGGACGTGATCAAGTTTTCCTTGATCAGTATTTCGCCAAGCCGGGACGACATTTCGGTTGAGGACTCCCCGGGGTATGCACACCCCCGGTAAGCTTAAAGTAGCAGACGGGAGTGAACGGCTAGCGCCACATTTTGTCCACTCGTACCGAAACGGGCACTATTGAGGTCACCTGTCCGTTGGTACAGGCGAATCGGCACCAGGTGCAAGAGCATGCCTTGACTAGATGTACGACGGACCGCTATCTTCCGAAACAGTGGATGAAACGATCAAGAAAACCGTGAGGCCGCGCGTGCCAGCGACAAAAAGCGGCGCTCGAAAACGTGTTCACCACGTGGTCACTGCCGCGCCGCCACCTGTTCTCCCACCGGGTGAATTTCTGCGCTACTATGAAGCGATGTTCGCGGCGCTTGGGCCCATGAACTGGTGGCCGGCGCGCACGCCGTTTGAAGTGATAGCGGGGGCGATCCTGACCCAGAGCACTGCGTGGGGAAATGTCGAACGGGCCATCGCGAATTTGCGGGCGGCGCGGCTGCTCACGCCCGCTGCGATGTTGCGCGTGTCGACGCCGAGACTGGCGGCGCTGGTGCGGCCCTCCGGATACTTTCGCCAAAAAGCGAAAAAATTGAAGGCCTTCGTTCGATTTCTACAGAATGAATATCGCGGTTCGCTGCAGCGCATGTTCTCGACTCCCACCGCCGAGCTGCGCGAAAAACTCTTGAGCGTGCATGGGATCGGCCCGGAAACGGCCGACTCGATTCTGCTTTATGCTGGAAATCATCCCGTGTTTGTCGTCGACGCGTACACGCACCGGATTTTCGGGCGTCACGGGATTACCGACGGCAAGCCGGAGTATGAAAAAGTGCGCGCGCTGATTGAGTCAGCTATTCCGGCGCGGGCGCAGCTGTTCAACGAATTCCACGCGCTGATCGTGAATACCGGAAAGAATTGGTGCCGGAAAAGCGCGCCGCGCTGCGAGGAGTGTCCGCTTCGTTCGTTGCTTCCGGCGGATTCACTGTTGTCCAGAATCGATTCGATCGCTCCCACAGGAACTCCTCTTTCGGAGGGTCTGGCTTGAGCACCAGCCGCAAATCGCGCGTGTTCCTTGCCGTGGGCGGCGTGGCCGTGGTGTTGCTGCTGGCCGGAGTTTTCACGCTGGGCTCGCTGACGCTTCCCTTCCAGCCGACCGACCAGATCGTGCTGTACGCGTTGTCCATGTTCCTGGTGGCGGCGCTGGTGGTGTTTTTGTTTATTCTGGCGCGCACGCTGGTGCGGCTGGGAATCGAACGCCTGGCCCACAAGCCGGGATCGCGATTCAAAACGAAAATGGTTTTGGGCGCGATCGCCGTTTCATTTCTTCCGGTGGTGGTTCTGTTTTTTGTGAGTTACGCGCTGCTGAACCGCACCCTGGTCCTGTGGTTCCCGCGCCCGTTGGAAATCGCCACGGAATCGAGCCGAGCACTGGTGAACGAAATGAGCCGGGCCGACGCCGACCGCATGGCCCAGATCGCCAAGGAAGTGGCCGGAGATACGGCCAGCGATACGGCGCGCGATACCGTGCACGCCTTCGATCAGGCTTTTGCCCGCGGCGCCGACCTGGCATGGCAAGTGGATGAAAACGGCAAGCCTTCTGCCGTGGCCGTCAATCCCAATCTCCAATTCCCGCCGGCTCCGGCGGGTGCTGATACCTCCGCTCGGCCGCCGTCACCTCCGACGCTGGTCCGGCAAATGCCCGGAACGGCCGAACTGTGGGAGTATCGCGGAAAGGTTTTTCTGGCGGGGCGCTCCAAAACGCCGACCGGATCTCTGCTCGCCGGGCGTATCGTGCCCGACGATTTTCAGGAGCGGATCAAGGAAATTGCCACACAAAATGCGGTGTACGAACAGCAGCGCCAGCACCTGCGCACCTACAAGAATCAGATGCTGGCGACTCTCCTGCTCTTCACCATCCTGCTGATGTTCGCTGCGACGTGGTCGGCCTTTTTCCTTTCCAAGCAGGTGACCGTGCCGATTCAGGCGCTGGCGCAAGCCACCCAGGAAATCATCGAGGGCAACTACGAAACGCGCGTCAACGTGCAGGCCAACGACGAGCTGGAGACCCTGGTGCGCTCGTTCAATCGTATGACCGAACAGCTGGGTGACAGCCGCCGTCAGATCGAAATCTTCACTACGAATCTGCAACAGGCGGTGCAGGAACTGGAACGCCGGCGCACGCTAATGGAAACGATTCTGGAAAACATTCCCACCGGAGTAATTTCGGTCGACGAAACGGAAACCATCCGGCGCGTGAATCCGGCCGCCGTGCGAATGTTCGGCGAAAATTCACGGCAGGCGATGAGCTTTACGCAACTGCTGGGAGAAGAAGCGGCGCACGCCGTGCACATCCTTATGCGGCGTTCGCTGCGCCTCGGAACGGCCACGCAGGAACTGGAATTTTCCGCTGCCGGGCGGCTGCTGCGCGCCGCCGTGACCGTGAGTTCGCTGGGACCGCGGCGTGCGCATCGCGGCTACGTGGTGGTGGTCGATGACCTGACCGACCTGCTGCGCGCGCAGAAAGCGGCGGCGTGGCAGGAAGTGGCGCAGCGCATCGCGCACGAAATCAAGAATCCCCTGACGCCCATCCAGCTTTCGTCGCAGCGATTGTCCCGTTACCTGGAACGCCACCGCGAGAATCTCCCCAAGAATGAGCCGCCGGAACTGGTGCGGCTGGTGGGCGAATGTTCGGCGCTGATCGAGCGGGAGGTTCGCGTTCTGGAATCCCTGGTCGGAGAATTTTCTCAATTCGCGCGATTCCCCACCGCCAAGCTTTCTCCCGCTTCGCCCAATGACATTGTCAACGAAGCGCTCTCGGTCTTCGACGGCCGCCTGGAAGGCATCCGCGTGCGCAAGGACCTGGCGCCGGACCTGCCGGTGATTCGCGCCGACGGCGAATTGCTGCGGCGCGTGTTGGTCAATCTGATCGATAACGCGGCGGAGTCCATGGAAGGTTCGTCAGTGAAAGAAATGCAGTTGTGCACGCGATTCAACAGCGATCGCGAAATTGTGGAAATCCTGGTGGCGGACAGCGGCCACGGAATTTCGCCCGAGGACAAGGACCGGCTCTTCCTGCCGCACTTCTCCACCAAGGATCGCGGCACCGGCCTAGGACTGGCGATTGCCAGCCGCATCATGGCCGAGCATCATGGCTCCATTCGCGTCGAGGACAATTTGCCCACCGGCGCGAAATTCATTCTTCAGCTTCCCATGGCGGAGGTTCCCTCGGCCCCGGTTTCTCCGCGAGTCGGGTAGTTCCCAACTTTCATGGCCAATTCCATTCTCATCGTGGACGACGAACAAGGGATACGCGAAGCGCTGTCGTCGATCCTAATTGACGAAGGCTACGAAGCTGCCGCGGTGTCTTCGGGCGAGGAATGTCTCGCGCTGCTCGATCAGCGGTCCATCGATCTGGTGCTGCTCGACGTGTGGCTGGACGGAATCGACGGCCTGGAAACCCTGGAGCGCATTCGCAAAAATGGCGTCGATGCCATGGTGGTGATGATTTCCGGGCACGCCAGCATAGAAACCGCCGTGCGCGCCACCAAGCTGGGCGCGTTCGATTTCATCGAGAAGCCGCTGTCGCTGGAAAAAGTCATCCTGGTCATCAAGAATGCGCTCGAAGTGCACCGCCTGGCGCAAGAGAACCGGCAACTGCGCGAGGAACTGGGCGGCCGCACCCAGCTTCAGGGTGACACTGTGCCGATGCGCGCCTTGCGCCAGCAGATCGCGCTCACGGCCCCGACCAACGGACGCGTTTTAATTTACGGAGAGAGCGGCACGGGCAAGGAACTGGTCGCGCGGGCGCTGCATGCCGCGAGCCTGCGCGGCGACCGCGCCTTCGTGGAAGTGAATTGCGCGGCGATTCCCGAAGAGTTGATCGAGTCCGAGCTTTTCGGGCATGTGAAGGGCAGCTTCACCGGCGCCACCGAAAATAAGGTCGGGAAATTTGAAAAGGCCGACGGTGGAACACTGTTCCTCGACGAAGTTGCGGACATGAGCCTACGCACGCAAGCCAAAGTGCTGCGCGTGTTGGAGGAGCAGCGCCTCGAGCCCGTCGGATCGAACCAGACGGTGAATGTGGATGTGCGCGTGATTGCCGCAACCAACAAAACGCTGGAAGAGGAAATTGCCCACGGGCGTTTTCGCGAAGACCTGTTCTACCGCCTCAATGTGATTCCGTTCACCCTGCCGCCGCTGCGCGAACGCATTGAGGATGTTCCGGTGCTGGCCCGCTATTTCATGCTGGAATTTGCCGCCGCCTACGGCCGCAAGCCGAAAGAGTTCAGCGAAGCCGCGCTCGGCGTGATGGCGCGATACCACTGGCCGGGCAACGTGCGCGAACTGCGCAACCTCACCGAGCGCCTGATGATCGTCGTGCCGCAGGACAAGATTGAGCCGCTGCACCTGCCGCCGGAACTGTTTCGCGCCAGCTCTCGCATGACTCCGCAGCCGAATGCCACGCTGCATGAAGCCCGCAGCGCGTACGAACGCGAATTTATTTTGCGCAAGCTGGAAGAAAATCAGTGGCACATGACGCGCACCGCCGAGGCGCTGGGGCTGGAACGCAGCCACCTGTATCGGCGAATGCGCGCGCTGGGGATTAAGACGGAAGAGTGATAGCGCAGATTAGGCCGGCTGCGGAAACCCTCACTGCGTTGTCATTCTGAGCGAAGCGAAGAATCCCTCTTCGATTTACGCCCGAGAAAAGCACAGAGAGATTCTTCGCTTCGCTCAGAATGACAATGTTTTGAGTTGTGCTTCGAGTTGCGTTTCGAGTTGTACTTTGAGCGGTACGTTGAACCGCGCTTTGCGCTTCCGCAGCCTGCCACATCCTACTCGCTCGACATGCGGTCCAACTGCCAGTGCCAATCCAGCTGCCGCACAATTTGTGGATTTTCCCGCCAGTTCTTCAGCACCTTGACGTACAGTTCCAGGAAAATCTTGGTGCCCAGGATGGTTTCGAGTTCCTTGCGCGCGGCCGTGCCAATTTTCTTGAGCGTCCCGCCGCCGCTGCCAATCAGGATTCCCTTCTGCCCTTCGCGATCCACATAAATCGTGGCGCGAATGCGAATCAGTTTCGCGCTTTCCTCGAAGGCGTCGCAGATCACCGCCACCGCATGGGGCACTTCCTGCGTGGTCGCTTCCATCGCTTTTTCGCGCACAATTTCCGCCGCCAGAAAGCGTTCCGGCTGGTCAGTGTACTGGTCCACCGGAAATTGCGGTTCGCCGGTAGGAAGATATTCCATCAGTTTCTCGAACAGTCGCTCAATGCCGTCGCCCTTCAGCGCGGAAACCGGAATGATCTCGTGAAAGCTGCCCGACTTTGCCATTCTCTCAATCATCGGCAGCAATTCAGTTTTGGGAACGCGATCGATTTTGTTCAGCAACAGAAAGCGGGTGCCCTCAAAACGTTCCAAGCGCTCGACAGCTCGGCGGTCTCCAGTACCAAAGGGTTCGCTGGCATCCAGCAGCAGCGCTACCACATCCACCGCGTCCATGGCGGCATCCACTTCACCCATCATCTGCCGGCCCAAGGCCGACTCCGGCCGGTGCAATCCCGGCGTGTCGATCAGGACCACCTGCGCCTGCGGCCGGTTCACAATGCCCTGAATGCGATTGCGTGTGGTCTGCGGCCGCGACGTCACGATGGCGACTTTTTCGCCGACCAGGCGATTGACCAGCGTTGATTTTCCGGCGTTGGGGCGGCCGACGACGGCGACGTATCCGGTCTTGAATTCCTGTGACTTGTTTGCCTGAGACATGCTTGGAATCATAACCCACAGGGGTTCGGTTTCGCGCCGCCCTCCGAACGAGTATCCGGCGGCGCGGCGTGCTACACTTTTTGGCCGCGACGCTGGTCGCAGGGGCTTGCGTCGCTCAGGAAGTTTCAACCGCTGGAGAAACACGAATGCCCGCAACACCGCACTCAGAACATCACTTCACCGCGCCGGAAGCGGTGCGCGACGTGGTCATCGGAATGTCCGACGGACTGACCGTTCCGTTCGCGCTGGCCGCCGGAATTTCCGGCGCAATTGCCTCGAATCCGCACGCTTCGACGCTCGTAGTTACCGCGGGGCTCGCGGAAATTGCCGCCGGCTCGATCGCCATGGGACTTGGTGGCTATCTCGCCGCGCGCACGGACATCGAACACTACGCCTCCGAGCGCGAGCGCGAAGTTCGCGAAATCGTGGAACTGCGTGACGTGGAAATCGAAGAGGTTGCCAAGGTTTTTCGCGACTACGGGCTGACGGAAACGGAAATGGCTCCGGTGGTGAAGGCCATAACGGGAAACGACAAGGCCTGGGTGGATTTCATGATGCGGTTTGAGCTGGGGCTGGAAGAGCCGCAGCCGCGGCGCGCCCGCGTCAGCGCGATCACCATCGCCGCGTCCTACGTCGTGGGCGGCCTGATTCCGCTGGCTCCCTACATGCTCCTCGGCGACGTGCAGACCGGTCTCTACTATTCGGTGGGCGTGACGCTCCTGGCGCTGGCTGTGTTCGGTTGGGTAAAGGGTCGGTTCACGGGAATCAATCCTTTCAAGGGCGGTGCGCAGACGGTGGTGATCGGCGGGCTGGCGGCGACGGCGGCGTTCGTGATTGCCAAGCTGATCAGCCGCTAAGAGCGAACACTCGCGCGCCGGCAGATGACTCGCCGCGCTTAACCCACGGTGACCGCCGCAGGCAGCCGCCGGGCCCGCAGCCGCAGCACTTTGCGCTGGTTGGCCTCCAGCACTTCAAACCGCAATCCGCCGTATTCCAGATTTTCTCCCGCCGTGGGCACATGCCCCGCGATGTGGTTGAGCAACCCGCCGATGGTCGTGGCCGATTCCTCGCCGCTGACGTCCCACTCCACTCCGAACAGCTCCTGCACTTTTTCCACCGACACGCTGCCGCGAAGGATCAAGCTGCCGTCCGCTTCGCGCACCGCATCGGGAGACGGAACGCGGTCATCCTCATGAATTTCGCCGATGATTTCCTCCACGAGGTCTTCCACCGTCACGATACCGGCCACCGAGCCGTGCTCGTCCACGACGATGGCCATCTGCTGGTTGCGGCGCTTCATTTCCTTCAGCAGGTCGGAGCCGTGCTTGGTTTCGGGAACGAAAAACGCCGGGCGTGCCACTTCGCGCACCGTGCGCGAGACCGCGTCGCTTTCCGGATACTTCAGCAGGTCGCGGGCAAAGGCGATTCCGGTAATGTCGTCGAGCGAATCTTCAAAGACCGGGATGCGTGAAAATTTCTTATCGATCAGCAATTCGCGAAGCTGCCGGATGGTGGCGCTTGCAGCGATGGCGACAACTTCCGGTCGCGGGGTCATAAATTCCAGCACCCGCTTGTCGCTGAACTCGACCACCTGTTCGATCATTTGCGCTTCGCCCGGCTCCAGAATTCCCTCCTGCTCCGCGGCATCGACCAGCGCTCCGATTCTTTCTTCCTGCTCGGCGGCGTCTTCGGCATGCGGCTCGTCGGAAATTCGCGCCAGGGAAACCGCCAGCTCCAGGAGCACGCGGAACGGCCAGACGATCCATAGGAACGCGCGGATCACCAGCGCCAAGCGCACCAGCCAGCGTCCCGAGGTCCGCGCCAGCAGGAAGTCCGGAATGAACTGGGAAAGCAGCAGAACTTCCACCAGCACATAGACCAGCGCCTGCAGCAGCGCGTCCCACGTGCCGGGAACAAAAACAATGACGCCGCGCGCGGTCTCGGCCGTAACCAGCACCAGCCAGAGATTCGCGAGCAACCGGAAACCGGTAGTGGCACGCGCGCGCTCCAGCCGGAAATGCGGCTCGACCTGCGCCTCGAACACATCCAGATGTTCGCGAACGCTCCCTTTGTTGACGCGGCCCAATTCGCGGTAGATGCGATCGAGATACGAGAAAATCACCAGGCCCACGCCCAGCGCCGAGACGGCCAGCACATAGAGGAAGCGCATCATTTGCTGATCACTCCGCGCCTCGTAACTGCGCCCTGGGCAAGTCCGGTCCTGCCAACACCCGCGCCGCGCGCAACCGCCGGTCGTTCGGCGAGTCCCAAACGCTTTCGCAGGCGGCGTTCCAGTCGATCCATCTCGCCGTGATCGGCTTCATGATCGTAGCCCGCGAGATGGATCATGCCGTGAAGAATCAGGATGCGAAGCTCCACAGGCAGCGAACGCGAATCGCGGCGCGCGTTGCGCCGCGCGGTTTCGGGAGAGATGGCGATGTCGCCGACATATTTGTCGCCCCGAGCCGGGCGCGCGCCATTGGCGGGAAAGGAAAGCACGTCGGTAGGCCCGCGCTTTTTGCGATAGGTCTCGTTGAGCTCGGCCATGGATTTGTCGCTGATGAATTGGATGGTAACGGATCCGGGAGCGAATCCCAGTTCGCGGCGGGCGCGCTCGTAGAATTCCAGCAATGGGTGAAGAGCCACGGGCACGCGGCGCTGGCGGTTGACGATCATGGAATCGGATTCAGATTCGGATTCAGATTCGGTGCTGCCGGCGTTTCAGAAGCCACCGTGCATCGCGATCCCGAACCGGCCGTCAACTGGAAGGCTCGGGCTTGCCGTTGTCCGGAACGGCGCTCTTCCGCGGATCGCCGCCGAACTCTTCGTACGCCTTGATAATCTGCTGCACCAGGTTGTGACGAACCACGTCGCGCTCGTCGAACTTGATGAAGGCGATGCCGTCGATGCGGCTGGTCACTTCCAGCGCCTCCACCAGTCCGGACTTGCGTCCGGCGGGCAAGTCAATCTGGGTGACGTCTCCCGTAACCACCGCCTTGGAATTGAATCCCAGGCGCGTCAAAAACATCTTCATCTGTTCGCTGGTGGTGTTCTGCGCCTCGTCCAGAATCACGAACGAATCGTTCAGCGTGCGCCCGCGCATGAACGCCAGCGGCGCAACTTCCACGATGCCCTTCTCCAGAAATCGTTCCAACTTGTCAGCGTCCAGCATGTCATACAGCGCATCGTACAGCGGCCGCATGTAGGGATCGATTTTTTGCTGCAGCGTGCCGGGAAGGAATCCCAGGCGCTCGCCGGCTTCCACAGCGGGGCGCGCAAGAATGATGCGATCCACCTGCTTGGTGAGCAGCGCGGAAACCGCCATGGCCACCGCCAGGTAGGTCTTGCCGGTGCCGCCCGGGCCGGTCGCAAAGGTCATGTCATGCTTCTCGACCGCTTCCATATACTCGCGCTGGGTGGGGCTCTTGGGCGTGACGTGCTTTTTGCCAAAGACCCGAGCCCGCGCCGGTGAACCCGGCTCCAGCACCTGTCGCAGCGAAGTTTTGGGATCCTGGGTGGCCACGCGGATCATGGCCTTCACGTCGCCGTTGCTCATGCGGCGGCCTTCCTGCACCAGTTGGTTATATTCGGTGACGATTCGGACGGCTCGATCGACCTGGGAGGCCTCCCCGTCGATGGCCAAATGACGGTCATCCTGCAAATGCGTGGTGACGTGTAAAGCGGATTCCAGCAATTTGACGTTTTCGTCCAGCGTGCCGAAGAGGGACTCGATCCCGCCTGCAATTTGTACCGTGCGTCGCATGGAAGATTCGGTTGGTCAGGTTCGCGTCTGCCCCAACCGATAGGGTATGGACCTCCGCCCCTGCTGAGGGGTGATCAAAAGCGTACTGGAAAGGGCCGGAGGGGTCAAGGTTATGGCACAGAATGTTGGCGGGCAGGTGTGCTTCGATGTAGCAACGCCGTCGTGCTTGAGAGACCGCTCGCTGTGTTGTGCCTATCCCTTTGGTGAGCACCTTTTGGTGGGCACCTGCCGAAACAACGGATGCCCACCTGAAGGTGGGCGCTACATTAGCGTGCCGTATCCGGCACAACCAGGGCGTCTACTTCGCTGGTCGAGACTTCCACTCCCGATCCCGACGACTGCACGTCTCCGCCGACTAGGATCAGGCGGTTTCCGATCGCGCCAGCTGCCAGCCCGTGCCGGCTGACCGGCATCGGTGGCATGATCGACCACGAGTTTGTTGCGGGGTCGTACGCCTCGACTTCCCGGAACGTAGCCATCATGTGGGGATCCTGGTATTCACCGCCGGCAACGTAGATTCGTCCATTCACCACTCCGTAGCCGAGCGCGCTGCGGGCGGTAGGCATTCGGGAACGCGGAGCGCTCCACTTGTCGGTGGCCGGATCGTACTCCTCGACGACCGAAATATCGCTGGCCAGTCCGATGAACGCTGCGCCAACCCTTCCGCCGATGACATAAATCTTTCCGTTCACCGCGCCAATTGCGGCATGATTTCGCGGCGTAGGCATGGGAGTCTTCTCGCGCCAGGTATTCGATTCGGGATCGTATTCTTCGACCGTCCCGACCACCACCTGTGGAGTCGCCTGGCTGATCGCGGGATTGGTTGCTCCCGGCGCGAGGCCGACGCCGCCGATCACGTAGATCTTGTCTCCCACTGCGGTGGCCACGGGCGAGCCGCGCTTCGAGGGCATCGGCGCGAGCGCCTTCCAGGTATCGGCCGCCGGATCGTATTCCCAGGAGTTGTTGATCGGCACCCAGGCGGCCGGGCCGGAGGTGGGATAAACGAACCCGCCGAAGGCGTAGATCTTGCCATGGAATTCGGTGAAGGCCACGTGATGCGAAGGCAAGGCCATAGGCTGTTTCTTCGTCCAATGATCGGTGGCGGGATCGTATTCGTAGACCAAGCCCTTGGGTTTCCAGAACGGGATCAGTCCGGCGAAGACGTACATTTTGCCGCCGGCCGCCGCACCCAGAATTTCTTCGGCGGGCTCGGGAAACGGCGCCAGCTTTTCCCATTTGGCCTGGGCGAACGCGGAGGGAGCCGCCGCGCTGATCGAGCAGATCGCCACAGCTAATTGCAGTCCAATCAGTACTAATCTTCTAATTGCCATAAGCGCTCCTGCAACTTCGGATGCGCGGTACTATACAACACAACGGAACGACTAGCGCTGCAGGTTCCGTACGCCTTTTTCCTGTCGCCGAATCCGTTCGTAGAAGAGCAGGCTAGAATGACGCGCCCGGTTCGTTGACAAAGAGTGGCCGCTCCGTTAGTGTAATTGCATCACAATCATTGCAAACAGGAGAGTTGAATGGCGCAAGGCGCAGCTACCAAGGTAAAGAAGCGTAAGAAATCGGTCATCAAACGGGCCAAGCAGTCGCGCGTGCGCGCGGGATTTAATCGCGCGAATACCACCCGCGTGCGTACCATCATGAAGAAGTTGCGGACCGCAATTGCCGCGAAGGATTCCGCGTCGGCGGGTTCGCTGCTTCGCCCAACGCTTTCGGCGATCGATCGCGCCATCAGCAAGGGCGTGCTGGAAGAGAATACCGGGAATCGCTACAAGTCGCGGCTGAGCCTGGCAGTAAACGGATTGTCAGCCCCAGCGAAAGCCTAGTCGCTACCAAGACCAGTCATCGCTCAGCGGGCGCGGGAGACGCGAGCTGCGTCACTAAAAATTCCATCACCGCACGTTGATTTGTCCCGCCGCCGGATTTCAACCGATTATCCGCTTCGTAGAGCGCAGCCAAGCCGCCGGTCAGCTGCGCCCTCGGAAATTTTCGCGATTGCCGCACCGCGAGCTCCGCTGCCTCCGGACGCATCTTCAATCGGCTAGCGGCCTGCCAGCCATTCGTTCCCGAAGGCAATTCCTGCGCTTCCAAAAGTTTTCTGTACGTCCATGCCAGCGCGCCGAGCAGCGCGGGCGCTGCTTCTCCCTCGCGCAGCAGATTATCCAGGAATTGGAGCGCCCGGGCCGGCTGGCGCTCGGAAAGCATCCCGGCCAGATCCCACACTTCATATTTTCGCGCGGAGATGACCAGCAGATCGACGTCCGCGCGAGTGATCGTTTTCCGTTCGCCTGCGTAGGCGGAGAGTTTTCCCACTTCGGTGCGAATCGCGGCGAGATCTCCATTCAGAAGGTCGCAAAGTTCCTCTGCCGCGTCGTGCTCGAGAGTCGCTCCCAGTTCCCTAGCCATGTCGAGCGCCAACGGCACCGCGAGCCTGACGCGTTCGGCAGGATCGGTGGCAAGTTCAACCGAAACCGTGAGCGTTTTTTCGCCCAGCGTTTTGGCGAGCCGCATCCGTTGATCCAGCGCGGCAGCCTCAAAAACGAGAATGCTGAACGGCGCGGGATTGGCCAGGTAGTCGGAAATCTCCTTGACCAGGGCGTCACGCGATTCGTCGCCCAATCGCTCCCAGGCTTGCGTCTCGCTGACAAAAATTAACTGCTGCGGCGCCAGCATGGGAATGGTTTGCGCCTGCCCGAGGATCGCGGAAATATCATCCTCTTCGGCGGAAAATTTCCGAACGCCCCAATCGCGCGTTCCTTCGGCTATGAACGCGTCGATAAGTTTGGCGCGGCACAAATCGCGCAGGTAACTGTCCGTGCCCACCAGCGTGATGGCCGGAATGGGCTTCCGTTTTGCGAGGCGCGCCAGAAGATCATGCGGCGAGATCGCGGCCATCAGAAATTCTCCAGAATATCGGACACCAGGCGCGCGGCGAAATCGCGCGACATGCGCTGGAGGGCCGGGCCCTGCTCGTCAAAGAATTTAGCGGGATCGGTGGAAATTTCGTAGGGCTCGCGGAACAGGTAGTCGTCACTCTTGTAGAGAACTTTGCTGGTTTCGCGCTCTTCGAGAGACACCTTCATATGCACGGACACCAGCATGGTGGTGGCGCGAGCCGTGGTGGTATTCACGGCCGGTACGGTGGTGGAAGCGGCGTTGGTCTGCGGAGTCGTGTCGAACACCGCGGGTATCGCTTCAAAGCTGGTGATTTCGCCGTGCAGCACCGCATCGGCGGAATCCTCTGAAGAAACAATGTGATATTTCGTGCGGGCCACAAATTCGTGCACCACGGCTTCCGTCATTCGTTGTTCGATGCGGTAGCGCGTCGTGTCATTCTTCAGCGCCGGTACGGCGATCACTTTCAGGCCGGCCGGAAGTTCCGAACCCGTGCCGCCAACGCGATAACCGCACCCGGAGACGAAAAGTGCGAGGGCGACAGCGAGACACGAGAACTTGAAGATTTCAAATTTCAAAGTTGAAATTTGAGATTTGAAATTGAAATGCATTGACGGCTGTACCGCGCTGCCCGCGCGGGTTTGGCCAGCACCCGGCTCGCATCCTGTTCGAGTTTTATTTCTTTGCATCACCCGCGATTCCACTCAGTTTTGCCCGGAGCAAAACCCGCAGACTGAAGTCTGCTCCACTTACGATGCCAGCAGCCTTTCGGCGATGGCCACCGCCGTCGCGGCCGGAACTCGCAAATTGTCGGCGGCGCCCCACAGCCAGACTCCCGTTTCGATGCCGGGGTCGCGCTCCGGTTGCTTTAGCACCGGGCGCGATTCGCCAACCACGTTTACGTTTGTGGGTGGTTCGTCCGTGGCTGGCGTTACCTTCAGTCCCGCTTGCTGCAGGCGTGAAGCCACGTCCTGCAAGTCCGGTACGTTCCGGAATTCCGCGTACGCGCTGAATGTGTGCGAGTGAAAAACCGGCGCCTGCACCACCGTGATCGCGGGCAGCGGCGCACGGCCGTTCGTGTATCTTCGCGATTCCGAAACCAGTCGGGCGCGGGCATCCTCCAGCTTGATGCCGGCTTCCGGGCCGTAACGCGAAACGACGTTAAATCCAACCTGGGTATCGAACACCACCTGCGGCACCGGCTGGAACGAAAGCAGCTTGACGACCTGGCTTTCCAGCTCCTCGATCGCCTCCGGCCCGTGCTCGGAAACAGGCTCAAGGACCATCAGCACCAGCCGCTCCAGTCCCGCCGGAGCGAGCGCCGCCGAAATGGAAATTGCCGCGTCGGAAGGCGCGCTGGGGACGTTGAATAGACTTTGCGGTTCGCCGGCAGCCAGCGCTACCGCTGGCGAAGACAGAATTGCGTCCAGCGCAGGAATCCATAGCCGCGCACTGGGCTCTTCGCGCAGTTTCCCGCTGAGGTCAATCACCACGGCGCCAGCACGGCGAGCTTCCTCAGCGTGGCGACCCGTGAAGTTGGGCGATCCGGTAAAAAACGCGAACCGGACGCGCTCAAAGCTTTCCGCATTGACCGTTTCGATGACGGCCGGTTCCCCGCCCGCCTCGGTCAGTGTTCCGGCGACGAATTCCTCGTCGAGCAGGCGGATATCGCTTGCCGGAAACCCGGACTCTTCCAGCCAGGCGCTTAGTTCCTTGCCGAGCAGAGAGGAGGCTCCCGCTATGGCCACGCGAACGGCTGCTTTGGGTGAAGTCATGTCTTGGCGGGATGAGAGACCAGATAGTGGCGCAACACCCGAATGATGTACAGCGTGACCCCTGAAGATACAAAAACGGTGGCTATGACCATCAGCACCACTTCTGAATAGGCGATGATCAGCCACACCAGAAGCGCCATGATTATTACGAGGAATGATCTTTGCCGGGCCGCCATCGGCACGTCCTTGAAGCTGCGATAGCGCACCGTGCTGGACATCAACGCAGCGTCCGCGATCACCACCAGCATCCAGAAGACTGACCAGCGCCAATCCAGGATCGGTGACTTGATAGCGTGCACCGTCGCGGCAATCAAGCCCGCGGCGGCCGGACAAGGCAGACCCACAAAGTATTTTGAGCCGGTCCCTGGCGCCATCCCCTGAATATTGAACCTTGCCAAGCGCCACGCGCAGCAAATCACGAAGACCAGCGCCACCCACCAGCCGATCTCGTGCAGGCGGCGGATGTCCAGGACATCGGTTTCAAGGATGCCGCGCACGCCCCAGGTAAAGGCCAGGGCTGCCGGAGCGATGCCGAAGCTGACCATGTCGGCCAGGGAGTCAAATTGCTTGCCAAACTCGCTGCTGGTGCCGGTGGCGCGGGCTACGAAGCCATCAAAAGAGTCGAACACGATTGCCAGGCCGATGGCCTTCGCGGCATTGTCCAAATCCGTGGGGCCGCCCTTGAGCGTGGCCATTACGGCATAAAAGCCGCACAGCATGTTGGCCACGGTCATGGAACTGGGCAAAAGGTAGATGCCGCGGCGCAGCCTCAAATTGGCACGCCGCGCGCCGGGAAACCCGAGTTCCTGCTGTTCGATATCGCTCATTTCCACCGCGCCAAAACGCTGGTACCCCCTGCCACGTGCTCTCCGGGCCGAACCACAACCTCAACCCCTTGGGGAAGCCAGATATCGGTCCGCGAACCGAAGCGTATCATACCTACGCGTTCTCCCCGCATCACCGAATCGCCGGTCGCTTTCCAGACCACAATGCGGCGGGCGATCCATCCCGCGATTTGCTTGAAGACCACCTCGCCGCGCTCGCTCTGCAAGGTGAAGGCATTCTGCTCATTTTCCGCGGAGGCGCGGCCACGCATGGCGGCGTAAAACTTGCCGGTGCGGTATTCGATCTTGGTAATGCGTCCGGCGACCGGAGAGCGGTTCACGTGCACATCGAAGACGGAGAGAAAGATGCTGATCCGGCGGCCCGGTTTCCCATCATGCGGTTCGTCCACGACTTCCATCACCCGTCCATCCGCCGGAGAGACGATGTTTTCCTCCCCCGGCGGCGGAGTCCTTTGAGGGTCGCGGAAAAAGAACATCACAAACAGTCCGAGGAAGATCAAGATGCCGGCAAGCCAGTTCCAGTGCAGGAAGCCCGCGGCGATTCCCACGAGCAGAGGTCCAGCGGCAAATTTGTAGCCGTCTTTGATCATGCAGATCCCTACCAGGAGGGAAACGCCGACACTCCCAGTGCGCCTGCAATTCTATCTCAATTGGCGACGTTCCGGCGGGTTACCGCGGCGCGGGCTGGCGCAAGCGCCTGGCGATGTGTTGCTCCATCGCGTCTTTCACTCGCAGTTTCAATTTTTTGAGGGTCGCTTCCTGCTGCAGGTCTTCCAGATTCAGGTAGGGGGATTGGGTGAGCTGTCTTAGCTGGGATTCGTACTCCGAGTGCAACTGCGTGAGCTTCTGAAACTCTTGGTCATATGTCAGAAGTTGCTCGCGAATCTCCTGAGTCAAGGTCGGCATATTGTTTGCCTCCTGAGCAATCCGGATTTGTGAATGGGGTGTTACATAACGAGTCGAACCTAGCACAATGCAAACCGCCCGCCAAGTACAATCCGGCAAAAATCACTGAAGATTTTCATTTTTGTGCAAAACCATCAGCAGCGCATCGTCGGCGGGATCGCGATAGTAGCCGGGCCTCTGGCCGCACACGCGAAAGCCGAGCTGCGTGTAAAAGGCGATTCCGCCGAGATTCGAGGCTCGGACTTCCAGGTGCGTTCTCGTGGTTCCTGCAGCCTGCGCTTCCTGGGTCGCAACCCTCACCAAGTGCGTGGCAACTCCACGACGCCGGAACTGCCTTGTCACGGCCATGTTCAGGATCTCGAATTCGTCCGCGGCGATTCGCCCTACGAGTATTCCCGCGAGGCCCCCATTCAATTCCGCAATCCACGCGATTCCCTGCGCCGCGGATTCCGAAAGGCTCTCTTCTGACCACATCGACGCTTCCGGGCTTTCCTTGAGGATTGCCACTCCCCCCGGAATGTCTGACATGTAAAAGCGGCGCACCACGATTGCCGCCCGGATTTCCGCGTTTTCGCCGGCAAGCGACATCAGCCGTCCGTCCATTTCAACTCCGCATCGGAGCGCCGGACGTAATTGGCGTCAAGGCCCAGCGCGTTGACGAGCGTCCCACTCTTCGCCCGCGCAAACCCCAACTGGCCAATCGCGGGAGCCAGCGCTGCGGATACCGGGACGATTTGCGCGCCGGGCAATACTTCGCTGAGCCGGGCCGCGGGGAGAATGTCCGGCGTCGGTGAGGCCAATTGAACGTGTTCACCGGACTTCCCTTTCAGCATCTCCAGAAACTCATCCTGGGAAAGGATTGATTCATCGCTGGCAAGGGTCAGATCCGGTGCGTTCCCGCTGCCACGGCGGTAGATCCCTCCAAATAGCTGTCCCCGGCGGGCGTCCAGAAACGGAGCGATTAAGCGAACGCTTAAATCACCCGCCAAAGGTCCGGTCAGGGCTTCCCAGGCGATGGCCTCCAGGCCGCTGATCGCGGCAACGGGTTTGTCGTAGACCTCCGCCCAGGCTTTGACCGCCGTCAGCCCTACCCGCAGTCCCGTAAACGAACCCGGACCAGCGGCTACGGCGAAGAGATCGATCTGAGCAAGGCGCAGGCCTGCCTTTTCTTGCAGCACGGCAATATCACGGAAAATCCTTGAAGAATAGGGAGTTTCCTCGTATCCAGAGACCTCTGAAAACACTTCCGAGTCACGCAAAATCGCGGCGCTGCCCATGCGCGTGCTGGTATCGATGGCCAGAATCAACATTGGGGCATTCTAACGTAACTGGAGCGAGCCGGGCGGATCAGATGCGGGATCCGATTGGCATACAGTGAATGTGTTAAAATGTTGTAAAAAATACTGTGCAATTTTGGGACCACTCTCGCATCAAAATATCGCATAACTTGCTGATTCTAGAAGAAATATCTTGACTTCCCCGGCCCCTTAATTCAGAATTCCTTAAGATTTCCTCGAGGGGGCTTCCGACCATGGACTACAAGATTGGGGATAAGGTTGTCTATCCGAACCACGGCGTTGGGATGATCGAGCAAATCAATTTCGGGATCTTGAATGGCCGCACTGAGAAGTATTTTATGGTTAAGATTTTGGCCAGCGGACTGAAAGTGATGGTGCCGGCGACCAATGCGGAATCGGTTGGACTTCGACACGTCATTCGAAACGGAGAAACGCTCAAAGTTCTGAGCTTTCTCGAGAAGGGCAAGCCGAATTCGCACCATGACTGGAAGCACCGGTTCAAGGAAAATTCCGAGCGCATGCGAACCGGCGAGTTGATTGAAGTAGCAGCCGTACTGAAAAGCCTGGTATCGCTTAGCCGCACCAAGCCGCTTTCCTTCCGCGAAAAGAAAATGCTGGAACGGGCCAAATTCCTCCTCGTCAGTGAACTCGCCACCGCCAGAAATACTTCAGCCGAAAACGTGGAAGACGCATTGATCAAGTCGCTGGCGAAAGCGCGCCTGCAGATGCCTTCGCAATTGGAGAAACCCGAAGGCGTTGAATTCTAGCTGCCATCCTCGGAAAATCTAAGTTCTTCATGAAAAGCCTCAAGCGAAGTCGCTTTGAGGCTTTTCGATTTTCAAGGAGACCAACGCTGCGATTTTGGCGTTACGGAGATTCCTTACGCCTTCAGGCGAGCACATCGGCTTCTTCCCGCTAGGATTTTTCGGTTTTGGTTTTAGGGGACTTGCGGACTTTGCCGGCCTTTCCTGCCCTGCCCCAGCCGCCGCCACCGGGCGTCTGAATGCGGATTCTGGTTCCAGCCGGCGCGCGAAAGGTGCATTTGGACGGCAGGGTTCGCACGGCGCCGTTCAATTCCATTTCATTTTTTCCCGGGCTTCCCGGCGCGCCTCCCGCGAGGCCGTACGGCGGCACTTTTCTTCTCTCCGAAAGAATTCCCGCCTGCACTTCCGCCAGCATCTCCAGCTCGCGGACGATGCCGTCGCCGCCCGGAAATTTTCCGCGACCGCGCGAGTTCTTTCGCAGAGCGTAGCGCAGCACTCGCACCGGATAAACGTGCTCCAGCACTTCGGTGGGGGTATTCAGCGTGTTGGTCATGTGGCTCTGAACGCCGCTGTTTCCGGCACGCCCCTGGCCAGCGCCCGTGCCGCCGCCGATCGTTTCGTAGTAGGCAAACGGCGCACCGCCGCGGCGCGGGTCGCGCCCGCCGAAACTGAGATTGTTCATGGTTCCCTGGCTGGCGGCGGGAATTCTGCCGGGGACGGCGCGCGCCAATGCACGCAACAAAGTGTCTACGATGCGCTGAGAAGTTTCGACATTGCCGCCTGCGACAGCCGCCGGCGGAAGCGCGTTAACTATCGTGCCTGCGGGCGCGATCACCTGGATCGAGCGCATCAGGCCGGAAGTTGCGGGAACCTGCTCATCGAGCAGGCACCGAAACACGTAGAAGACGGCGGATTCCGTAATTGCCGCGACTGCATTGACGCTGCCGGCGCATTGCGGCGCGCTTCCGGTGAAGTCCACTTCGGCAGTTCTTCCATGGATGCGGATCTTAACCGCGATGCGCAGAGGTCGGTCGGTCACGCCGTCATCATCCATAAAATCTTCCGCCCTATAAATTCCATCGGGAATAGCAGCCAGTGTGGCGCCCATCATCCGCGCCGAGTAATCGAGCAAGTGGCGTCCGTAGGAGGTCACTTCCCTGCTTCCGTATTTTGCAGCGAGCGTGGCGAGGCGGCGCTCGCCAATGCGGCAGGCAGCGATTTGCGCCGTGAGGTCGCCTTCGCGCTCGCGCGGCGTGCGGACGTTCGCGAGGAGCATGGCCATGGCGTCACGCGCGAGCCGCGAATTCTCAATGATCTTGATGGGCGGGATGCGCAAGCCTTCCTCAAATATTTCCCGTGATAGTCCCATCGAGCCGGCGTGCGCGCCTCCCACATCGGCGTGGTGCGCGCGATTAGCGACGTAAAAGATGGGCCGCGCCGAACGCGCCACAAACACGGGCATCACCATGGTCAGGTCCGGAAGATGCGTCCCTCCAGCGTACGGATCGTTGAGCAACGCGACGTCGCCGCGGCCGAGGCTCAGCGCGCGCAAGGCGGCTTCCACCGATCTGGGCATCGATCCCAGATGCACGGGCATGTGATCGCCCATCGCCAGAACGTCTCCCGCGGCGTCGAATACGGCGCACGAATAGTCACGCCGCTCCTTGATGTTCGCGGAGAACGCGGAACGCCGCAGCGCCGCGCCCATTTCTTCCGCCACGGAATGAAA
>DATGJQ010000054.1:0-16852 GCA_035295105.1 Candidatus Acidiferrales bacterium
GCCAGGGGAATTTCCCCGATCTCGTCCAAGAAGATCGTCCCCCGGTGCGCCAGCTCGAATTTCCCGAGCTTGCGCGCGGTCGCGCCGGTGAAGGCGCCCTTTTCATGGCCGAAGAGCTCGGTCTCGACCAGCGTTTCGGGAATGGCGGCGCAGTTGATGGCGACGAAGGGCTGTTGCGCGCGCGGGCTCAGCGTGTGGACGGCGCGGGCGAAGAGTTCCTTGCCGGTGCCGCTCTCGCCGAGCAGCAGCACGGTGGTGTCGGTGGGCGCGATGCGCTGCAGCGCAGCCGCGGCTTTCTGCATGCTGGCGTGCTCGCCGATGATGCGGGGGAAGCCATGGCGCTCGGCGAACTCCTGCTTGAGCAAGATGTTTTCGCGCAGCAGTTGCTGCTGGGCGATGGCGCGGCGGATCAAGAGGACGAGATGGGCGAGATCGAGCGGCTTCTGAATGAAGTCGTAGGCGCCTTCCTTCATCGCCTTCACCGCTTCTTCGATCGAGCCGTAGGCGGTCATGATGATGACCGGCGTGTTGAGCGCGTGCTCCTTGACCGCGCGCAAGACGTCGAGCCCGCCGGCGCCGGGCAATTTCAGATCGGTGAGAACGGCGGCAAATTCCCGCCGCCGCAGGTGCTGCAAGGCGGAGGCGCTGTCGGCGGCGTCGGTGATCTGAAATCCTTCCTTGCCGAGCGCGGTCTTGAGCATGAGGCGCAGCTCGTGCTTGTCTTCGATCAATAGGATGGCGTCGCCCATTCCTGTCCGAATGTAACAGATATGCGCCGCCCTCTCGCGCGCCCCGGGGCGGGAGAGTCACCGTTCGCAAGGACAGGGCGCCCGCCGCGCCCCCCGGCGCGCTTGGCGCCGCCGCGCCCGTGGACTGGGACGCATCGCGGAACTCGGCCGCGCGGCCGCCCCGGCCGCCGCGCCCCCCGGCGCGCTCTGCTACGATCAAGACCTTCACGGAAATTCAGCCATGGCCAATGCCCTTACGCCCGAACCGCCCTCCGGCGCGGACCTGAAACCGCGCAGCCGGGCGATCACCAGCGGCCGCCGCCAAGCCGGTGCGCGCGCGATGTTCAAGGCCGTCGGCTACACCGACGCGGATTTGGAGCGTCCGCTGATCGGCGTGGCCAACACCTGGATCGAGACCATGCCCTGCAACATCCACCTGCGCAGCTTGGCCGCCGCCGTCAAGGAGGGCATCCGCGCCGCCGGTGGCACCCCCATGGAATTCAACACCATCGCCATCAGCGACGGCGAAACCATGGGCACCGAGGGCATGAAGGCTTCGCTCGTGAGCCGCGAAGTGATTGCCGACTCGATCGAACTCGTCGGCCAGGGCTACATGTTTGACGCCATGATCGCCCTCGCCGGATGCGACAAGACCATTCCCGCAACCGCCATGGGCCTAATCCGCCTGAACCTGCCGAGTCTGGTTCTCTACGGCGGCTCGATTCAGCCGGGGCGTTTTCGCGGGCACGACGTCACGATTCAGGACGTTTTTGAAGCCGTCGGCGCGCACTCCGCCGGAAAAATGTCTGACGCCGACCTGAAGGAAATTGAGAAGGTGGCTTGCCCGGGCGCAGGCGCTTGCGGAGGCCAGTTTACCGCCAACACGATGGCCACCGCGCTGGAATTTATAGGCCTCACGCCGATCGGACTTGGAAATGTCCCGGCCACCGATCCGCGCAAGGACCAGGCCGCGTATCACGCCGGAACCCTGGTGATGGATTTGCTGCGCAAGGGCATCACCGCCAAACAAATCGTGACTCGTGAAGCATTTGAAAACGCAATTTTTGCCGTGGTCGCCACCGGCGGCTCGACCAACGCGGTGCTGCACCTCCTGGCCATGGCCAAGGAAGCCGGCGTGCAATTGCGTCTCGACGATTTCGGCGACATCAGCGCGAAGACTCCCCTGCTGGCCGACATGAAGCCGTGGGGGAAATACACGGCCGTCGACCTGTTCAATGCCGGAGGAAATGCGCTGCTGGCCAAGCGTCTTCTCGATGCCGGACTGCTGCATCGCGGGCAAATGACCACCAGCATGAAAACTCTGGACGAGGAAGCCATGGGGGCGAAAGAACAGGCGGGACAGGACGTGGTGCACCCGCTTTCCGACCCGATCAAAACCACCGGCGGCCTGATGATTTTGCGCGGCAACCTGGTGCCCGAGGGCTGCGTAGTGAAAACTTCCGGCCACGAGCAGCCGTATCACCGCGGCCCCGCCCGCGTGTTCGATCGCGAGGAAGCGGCGATGGACGCCGCGGTGAAGGGCGAAATCAAAAAGGGCGATGTAATCATCGTGCGCTACGAGGGCCCCAAGGGCGGCCCGGGAATGCGCGAGATGCTCGGGCTCACCGCAGCGTTAGTGGGCCAGGGATTGGGCGAACACGTCGCGCTCTTGACCGACGGCCGGTTCAGCGGCGCAACGCGCGGGCTGATGGCCGGCCACGCCGCTCCGGAAGCCGCGCGCGGCGGACCGATCGCCATCGTCGAGGAGGGCGATCAAATTGTTTTCGATCTCTCCAAGAAGAGCCTGCGAATCGAGCTGAGCGACGCCGAAATCAAAACGCGCCTAGCTAAGTGGAAAGCCCCAGCTCCGCGCTACAAGACCGGCGTCTTCGCCAAGTACGCGGCGCTAGTCAGTTCGGCAAGCCTAGGCGCAATCACCACCGCAGATCTGTAGAACCACACGGACCTGTTTGTCATTCTGAGCGAAGCGAAGAATCTCTCTTCGATTTGAGTGCAAGCAAAAAACCACGGAGGGATTCTTCGCTTCGCTCAGAATGACAGCGTTTTAAGTTTTTCCGCAACCCGTTCATAGTGTTCGCGCGCAAGAATCCCTTCTTCGCTTGCAGATACAAAGCGTGATACTTTTGCCCCATCCGGAACGCACGCCGAAGGAGATCCCGATGAAAAACAAGCGCCGCTTTCAAAGCTTCGCCCGCCCGTCGGTTGTCTTCGCAATCTTGACGGTTCTGCTTCTCGCCGCCGCGGTAGCCACCATGGCCGATTCTCTGATCCTGAAGGAGCAGGGCAGCTTCTTCGTCGGCGGACACACGATTTTCACCGACGCGCTCACAGGGTCGAGCACGGGATTCCTCGGCACGGGCCTCAACTCCGGAAACATCACCGTCGACCAGATGTACGTGCAATACCAGATTCCCGAAGGCGCCGATTCACACGTGCCGGTGGTGATGGTGCACGGATGCTGCCTCAGCTCCAAGAGCTACGAAACCACTCCCGACGGGCGCATCGGCTGGAACGAATATTTTCTGCGGAAACATCGCTCCGTGTATCTGCCTGACCAGGTTTCACGTGCGCGCTCCGGATTCGACGCAACCATCTACAACGAAATCAAATTGGGAAAACGCCCGCCCAGCGACATGCCGGAGATTCGCACCGCGACGCACGAGATCGCCTGGACGCTTTTCCGCTTCGGCCCCACCGTAGGCAAGGCTTTCCCCGACGAACAGTTTCCGGTGGAAGCGTTTGACGAATTTGGCAAGCAGGTGATCCCTGACCTGAACAATCAGCTTCCCGCCGTCAATCCCACGTGGACGAATCTTTCGGGCCTGGCGATCAAGCTGAAAGGCGCTGTGCTGATGGGGCACAGTGAGTCGGGATTCTTCCCCGAGCAGACGGCGCTGATCAATCCGAGCAACATCAAGGCCATGATCACCATCGAGACCGGGTGCCCCGCGCTGACTGCGCAACAAATTGGCACCCTGGCAAAAATTCCCACGCTGGTCGTTTTCGGCGACCATCTGGGCGATGTTACGTCAATGCCCACGATGTGGAAGGAACGATTCGACGGCTGCGCCAAGTTCGTACAGCAAATCAACGACGCTGGCGGCGACGCCACCATGATGCACCTGCCCAAGTACGGCCAGTTTGGCAACAGCCACATGCTGATGCAGGACAAGAACAGCAACCAGGTTGCCGACCTGATTCTGAAATGGATTGACGAACACGTGGAAGGCAAGAAGTCCGCGAGCGGACGAAATTAATTAACCAGAAGTGCCGTGTCATTCTGAGCGAAGCGAAGAACCTCTCTTCGATTTGGGTAGCGGCGAGAATCGACGAGAGGTTCTTCGCTTCGCTCAGAATGACAGAATGTTTGGTTGTTGCGCAGCCGCAGAAAACCCGCGGGCAGGACACCGGCGCCAGAATATCTTCCCACTCATTTCGTCGCCTCGGCCGTCTGCTTCGCCAATTCCGCGCGGAACGCCTGCTCCCGTTCGTCGATGTAACTCTTATACCCGTCGGGATCGATGAACGGATTCGCACCGCCCTCTTTCATCCGCGCGTATTTCGCTTCCATCCCGTAGTAGTTTCCGTGCGCGCCGAGAAACACATCGCACGGTAGCGCGTGCAGCACGCGAAACATGCGCTCATAGTCGGACGCTATCTGGGGATACAGCGCGTTGTTCACCAGCTTGTATCCGGCATTCACGTTGGGGCTCCCGACGATCACCACGTTGTAAGTCTTGCCGCCGTCCGCCACTTTCATCGTCCAGGTGGTCGTGCCCTTGGTGTGCCCCGGTGTGAGATGCGCGACCAGCACCGTGCCGCCCAGCTTGACCTCGTCGCCGTCATGCAGCACGCGATCCACTTTTGTCGGCTGGTAGCGCGAAGTGGGATTGTCTCCATACTGAAAATTCCCCTTGCCGCCGGCCTCGATCTCCGCCACGTCGGCGTCCATTACCATGTACTTGGCGCCGGTCAGTTCCTTGACGGCCGCGCTTCCCGCGCAGTGGTCCCAATGCGCGTGGCTGATCAGCAGAATTTTCGTGTCGCTGAATTTGAATCCCAGTTTTTCAATACTCTCCCGGATCAAAGGCACCGACTCTTCCAGGCTGCTGTTGATCAGAATGTTTCCCTGCGGCGTGACAATCAGATAGGAGGCCAGCCCTTGGCTGCCCACGTAATAGATATTTCCAATCACGCGGTACGGCGGAAATGGATTGGTCCAATCGGGCGCCTCCTGCGCCATCAGGCGCACGCCAAACAGAAGAACGGCCAACAACATAAACACGCGCCAGGTCTTCGCCATGAATGGCTCCTTGCGGTCGAGTTTCTCGAGTAGGCAGGCTTCAGCCTGTCTGGTTTAGTCCCGCGTCATGCGTAAATCTAAACCAGACAGGCTGAAGCCTGTCCTACTCGCATGCGAGTGCCCTAGTCTACTTCAGAACAGCATCCGTGGCGCAACCGACCGACCTGCCGGACAGAATATCGATCGAAGAATCCCCTGCACCCGCCGCCGCATCTGGAATAAACTAATTGCAGCGGCCGGCACGACGCGAGGCGAAGCCGCTCGCACAAGATTCTTCGGCAAGGAGAAGAAATTCGGGAAGCACAGTGAAAATGGATCGCCAGACACAATCCGAAAACGATTTTCGCGCGCTCTGCGCATTGTGCGATGCCTCCAGAACCATCGAGGATCGGCAAAAACTCCTGCAAACGCTCAGCCAACACGCATTCATCGAGCCCGAGCACCAGGTGGTCTTTGAATCCATCCGCGCACTGTTTCCACGCGGGCCCATTGCCTTGCCACAGCTTCGCATTCACCTGAACAATCGCGGCTTTCCGGACACCGACGTGGAAAAGTATTTTCCGCCGGAACGAGCCGCGGATCTTGAACGCCGTCCGGCGGCAGGACGCACACCATGACAGCGACCATCCGAATGCCGCGCGGCTTCATCAAGCCTTTGCTGATCTTTTTCGTGAGCGCCGCAGCCCTCGCGGTTTGCATCATGTTTTTTGGCGCGACGATGCGACGGGCCATTCGCGAATACTTGATGCAAAGCGTCACTTCCGCGCATTACGAAATTCTTTGCCCGCCGGGCGCGCTGAGCCAGGACGCGATGGAACAATTCGCCAAGGATCGCGAAACGCTCTTTACCGCGCTGGACAAAAAGCTGGGCGACGCCGGATCCAACTCCGAACTTCGCATCGTCCTCGATCCCAATTTCCCGGCGCCGATCTCCGACGAAACCGGCCAGCTACCGTACTCGGTGAGCGGAACAACCATCCGCACCAAGCTGCTGCACCGCAACCCGCAACTTCCCTCCGCCGCCGACGCGCAGGCGCTCCTTTACGTCGCCTGGGGCAAGCCCGGCCACGCGGAAATTGCCCGCTGGACCGCCATCTGGCTGCTGGGCGAATGGCGCGGCTCGGAGATCGGAATGGCCGCCGCTCACGTGGAGCAGCGCCTCGGCCACCAGCAACTCGAAGCGCTGCTGGCAAATCCGGCCAATGAGATTGCCTCGCCGAATGACCAGTCGCTGCTGGGCGCCGCGTGGATCAGCGAAATTGCGGAGTTCGGGGGCATGCCGGCCGTCCGCAAACTGTACGCCGCGAAGATGTCGCGCCCCAGTATCGGAGTCGCCGCAGCAGCCCTCGGCACAACGCCGCTGGAACTGGACCGCAAATGGCAAATGTGGATGTACGCCTACCTGGCCGGAATGCCCGCAATGCCGAGCGACGGAGCAATGCCGATGAATATGCCGATGGGACGGTGACGGAAATTTCAAATTTCAAATTTGAGATTTGAAATTTGAGCTGAGCCCATCTCAAAGATAGTCTTTGTGGGTCGCGGCTTCAGCCGCGACATTCTGGGCCCCGGCGAGCAATGGCTTTAGCCCCTGAAGGGATATTTGGTTTTGGAGTCTGATCATTTATGAGATGGCTTCATTTAAGATTTGCAATTTAAGATTTGCAATTTTAAATTTGAGATCTGAAATTTGAGATTCAGGGCCGTCCGGCACTGAAAAAGTTTCACTCTTCCCGATTCACCGCACTCCCGGCTCCATACCCACGGCTCTCGTTTCGCTTGCTCCGGCAAAACAGACGCTCGAACACGCGCAACATCGACTACAAATTTAATTCGCCGTATTTTGCCGCGGCCTTTCTCGCGGACTGTTGCGCCGCGGCCGCGGCATCGCCCACCATCTCTTCGTTCGTCCACCTCCCCGGAATTTCCTTCCCGCACGCCGGACACTTGCCGTCCCGCAGAGAATTTTCCAGCACGTCATGCCACGAGCGGAGAATCACGATCTGTCCGCAGCCCGGACAATACGTGTGCGCAGCGTCGCTGTGGATATTCCCCTCGTACACATAGTGCAGCCCTGCGCCCAGCGCGATTTTGCGCGCCGCATGCAGCGTCTCTGGAGGCGTGCGCGGCTTGTCCTGCAGCTTGAAGTCCGGATGGAACGCGGTGAAATGCAGCGGCACGTCCGGGCCAAGATGCTCCAGAATCCAATCCGCAAGCTGACGAATCTCGCGCGCGTCGTCGTTCAGCGTGGGGATCAGGAGATTGGTGATCTCAAACCAGACGCGCGTCTCGTCCTTCAGCCACGTCAGTACGTCCAGCACTGGCTGTAAATGCGTGAGCGTGACCTTGCCGTAAAAACCTTCCGTGAAAGCTTTCAGATCGACATTGGCCGCGTCCACATGATCGTAAATATCGTGAAACGCTTCCCGCGTGACGTATCCGTTGGTCACCATCACCGTGCGGATTCCCGCTTCGCGCGCCGCATGGCAAATATCGATCACGTACTCGCCCCAGATGGTGGGCTCGTTATACGTGAATGCAATCGACGGACAGCCATGGCGGATCGCCAGCGCGACGATGTCTTCCGGCGGAATGTGCGTCGAACGTACCTGGTCGGATCTGGATTTGGAGATGTCCCAGTTCTGGCAGAAAAAACAGCCCATGTTGCAGCCCGCGGTCCCCAGAGAAAATGCGCGCGTGCCAGGCAGAAAATGGTTCAACGGCTTCTTCTCGATGGGATCGATCTGCAGCGCAGCCGGCGACGCGTACCCCAGGCTGTAGAGCTTTCCGCCCTCGTTCACCCGAATGAAGCAGAATCCGGCCTGCCCTTCCCCAATGTGGCAATGCCGCGGGCACAAAAAGCAGTGCACCCGCCCGTCCGGCATGGGTTCCCACCAGCGGCCTTCGTGCAGGAATGCGGTCTTCTGAAATAATTTCAATTCGTTCATAGCGGCTTGCGGAACAGCGGAATGGTCGCTCCAGGCGCGAATCGATTCTTGTTAAGTATACGCCTCATAGACCATGTCGGACCTCCTGTGGAGGAGATTTGAGATTTGAGGATCGTGACCGTCTCAGACTGCAGAAACACTCAGACTCGTTGTCATTCTGAGCGAAGCGAAGAATCTCTCTTCGATCAATGTAAGGGCAAGGACACAAGGAGAGGTTCTTCGCTTCGCTCCGAATGACAAAACAAGACCCTTTTTCGGGACCGGCTTCAGCAGCGACAGAAAGCACTCAGACAAACACGGCTTTAGCCGCTGACGGCGCATCAAGCTCGCAACCCGCCCACCCGCAGGGCGCTTCGCGGCCCTAGTCTCCGCCCTTCCTCCGCTGCTCCCGCCACCGCTCCGCAGTCCACTCCAGAAATCTCCGCAACTGCCTGCGCTCGCTGCGAATCATCCGAAAGAATTCCGCGCGTCCCAGCGCATGCATGTCGCCGCCAAAAAATGTTTCCAGGCGCCAGCGAATGTACGGGCTGGCCCACGGGCGCAGCCGGTAGCCTTTCGCCGTGATCCAGTAGTAGCGGATGGCGGTGAGTATCACGCGCGCTAGTTCCAACCCTCGCGCTGGCGCAGCGCCGTGATGTGCGCGACATGGTGGCGTCCGTGCCAGGCGTAGTGATGAACCAGGTTGTCCACGGTCATCACGCCCACCACGGGATGCCTTAGGCGGCGCGCGAAATCCGCGGGCTGCAGCGAGCGCAACAAAAAATCCCAGCGAATGTGGAGAAATTCCAGGAGCGCCACCGAAACTTCCACCGGCGTGTCCCGCGAATCGGCCAGGTTCGCCCACGCAGCTTCGTCATACGGCTTAATGGTCGGTTCGTCTTCGGTGAGCGCCAGCTTCAGCCGAATGTACGCGTTCATGTGGCTGTCCGGCACATGATGGGCAAGCTGGCGCACGGTCCATCCGCCGGGTCGATACGGCGTATCGAGCTGTCCGCCGGAAAGGCCCCCGACGGCGTCGCGCATGCGCTTGGGGACCTCCGCAAGCTGCGCAATCGCTTCCGCGCGCTCCGCCGGAGTCAGCAAGCTCTTCGTTTCATATGGGCCGATGGGATAGCGCAGATCCATGGAGCTTCCCTTCCATGCGTGCCGCTAACAATTGTATCTCAACTTAACTCACGAGCGCTTTGGGGAAGGCGCCGGTCCGAGAATCCGCATTTCCCAGAACCGCGCAGTCCCCCGCTTGAATTTTCTTTCCCAGGGGAGTAGCGTGGACTCGCCTCGCCAAACCAACACATTCCTGCTTCTGCTCGCAGAGAAGGAGAACTGAACATGGCAACAACAGCCTCTGCACCGCTGCTCGACCAGAATGTTTCCAAGTTTATTGCCCGCACCCACAAGATGCTCATCAACGGCAAGTGGGTGGATTCGGCTTCCGGCAAGACGTTTCCCTCATACAATCCCGCCACCGGTGAAGTCTTGTCCCGCGTCGCGGAGGGAGACAAGGAAGACATCAACCGCGCCGTGAAATCCGCGCGCGCCGCTTTTGACAGCGGCCCGTGGACCAAGATCACGCCCTCTGAACGCGGGCGCATGATCTGGAAGCTCGGCGACCTTATTGAAAAGCATCTCGAAGAATTCGCACAGATCGAATCGCTGGACAACGGCAAGCCGCTGACCGTCGCGCGCGTCGCCGATGTGCCGCTGGCCGCCGACCTGTTCCGCTACATGGCGGGCTGGGCCACTAAGATTGAGGGCAACACCATTCCCATCTCATCGGGCGCCGGCAAGACGCAATTTCTGGCGTACACGCTGCGCGAACCGGTGGGCGTCGTCGGCCAAATCATTCCGTGGAATTTCCCGCTGCTCATGGCCGCGTGGAAACTGGGCCCCGCCCTGGCCACCGGCTGCACCGTGGTGCTGAAGCCCGCGGAGCAAACGCCTCTCAGCGCCCTGCTGCTCGGCGAACTGATCGCGGAAGCGGGCATCCCCGACGGCGTCGTGAATATCGTTCCCGGCTATGGCGAGACGGCAGGCGCGGCGCTGTCCGCGCATCCGGAAGTGGACAAGGTTGCGTTCACCGGATCGACGGACGTTGGCAGGCTGATCCTGCAGGCGGCCGCCGGCAACCTGAAAAAAGTTTCGCTCGAGCTCGGCGGTAAATCGCCCAACATCGTGCTGGATGACGCCGATGTCGACTCCGCGATTCCCGGCGCGGCCAGCGCGATTTTCTTCAATCACGGGCAATGCTGCTGCGCCGGCTCGAGGCTGTTCGTCGAACACGACATTTTTGACAAGGTCGTGGACGGCGTGGCCAGCTATGCCAGCAACATTCGCGTCGGACCCGGCATGGATCCTTCCAGCGACATGGGCCCGCTGGTTTCCGAGGAGCAGCTGAATCGCGTGTGCGGCTATCTCGAATCCGGCTTGTCGGAAGGCGCTAAGGCCGTCACCGGCGGCTCGCGCGAAGGCGACAAAGGCTACTTCGTCAAGCCCACGGTCCTCGTGAACACCAACGACAAGATGAAAGTGGTGCGCGAGGAAATTTTCGGGCCGGTGGTCACCGCGATTCCCTTCCGCAACATCGAGGAAATCGCCGCGCAAGCCAACAACTCCAACTACGGCCTCGCCGCCGGCGTCTGGACCCGCGACATCAAGAAAGCCCACAAACTCGCCAGCCTGCTCCGCGCCGGAACGGTGTGGATCAACTGCTACAACATCTTCGACGCCGCGCTCCCGTTCGGCGGATACAAGGAGTCCGGCTGGGGCCGCGAAATGGGACACGAAGTCCTAGAGCAGTACACCGAGGTCAAGGCCGTCTGCACGCCGATTTCGTAACCGCAAGAAACGGAAACGCACTGAGAGAGCAAAAAAGGGCCGGAGCATCCGCTTCGGCCTTTTTTGTTGAACACGCTGCACCGCAAAAAAAACTACGATTTTGTGGGACAGAAAGAACTGGGTGCCGCACCCTTTGATTTTTAAGGGTGCGGGTTTAGATGCAAGCATGAAAACCAATATTGAAAGAGCGTCTATGCGAGGGCTTCGGAAAGGTCTCAGATCTAAACCCGCACCCTTAAAAATCAAAGGGTGCGGCACGCGGCTACAATGCTTGCCGGCTGCAGCCGGCGCTACTCTCGGGCCCGCACCCAGATGCGGCTGGTAGCAGGTTTTCCCAAGTGGATGGTCCGCCCACCGACGGCAAGCGTCATGGTCTCGTCGTACTCGCGCTTCTTGATGCGCGCACGCGCCCCGGGATGAAGCGCGAGTCCCGAAAGAAATTTCAAGAACTCCGGATCTTTTTCGTACACGCACAGCACTTCCACGGATTTTCCGGTGGCCACGTCGGACAGCGGAACCGCGCCATGCCTTCGCCGCAGCTTGGCGAGGCCGCCTTGCAGCGGTACGCCATGCGGGCAAAAACCTTCGGCGCCAAAGCGCGCCAGCAATAATTTTTCAACTTCCGGCGAGATGCCATGTTCCAGGCGCTCGGCTTCATCGTGCGCGCGCGTCCAGTCCAAGCCGATTACTTCGGTGAGCAGTTTTTCCGCAAGCTGGTGGCGCATGGCCAGCCGGTCCGCCAGGCTGCTGCCCTTGCGCGTCAGGGAGATCCGGCCGTCGCGGCGCACAACCAGCAAGCCGTCGCGCGTAAGGCGTTTCAACGCAGCGGTGACCGCCGGCGGCGTGACCCCCAGTTCTTCGGCCAGACGCGCGCTGATTGGTTCGTGCTCCTCCTGGACCATTTCCCAGATGGCCTTCAGGTAGTCTTCGCGCGACACACTGGTTTTTTCGCGCGGCATGAAAGCTCCTTGTCCCGCCGCCGTCGCGGCCCACGGGAGACGCTGCAACTAGTAGGACAGGCTTCAGCCTGTCTGGTTTAAATTTTCCCCCGCCGCAAATCCAAAGCAGACAGGCTGAAGCCTGTCCTACTCAAAACCACCTGAAGGCAGGCGCTACCCCTTGCCGGACGAGTCTATCTTCTCACGCAGGCGTCGCGCGAGATCCTCGACGCGCGCCTCAATCTGATCGCGGATCGAGCGGTACACGGCCAGGTTAAATCCGTACGGATCGCCAACGTCCCAATCCTCCAGGTTGTCCACCGGTTCGGTGAAAATCGCGGCGCCCGACCGGCCGGTCATGTTGATGATCATGTCCGCCGCGGACAGGTCTTCCGAACGCAGCGGCTTGGAATGCAGTCCCTCGGCGGCAATCCCGCGCTCCTGCAGCACCGCAAGCGTCGTGTTGGGAACCTCCCCGAACGGCACGAGCCCCGCGCTAGACGCGGCGATGACATCAGAAGCCGAGTGCCTGGCGATGGCCTCCGCCATCTGGCTGCGGCAGGCGTTGCCAATGCACAAAAACAAAACCTTGGTGCGCGGAGCCATGGCCTCTTTCCAGGCTGGAATTCTGAAGAAACAGAATGACACGGATTACCGCGGCGCTCAAGAAGGGCCAAGTGGCGCAAGCTTTAGCTTGCGGAGTGATGGGTCTAGCAAATCGAATCGGCGCACTCGTTGTAGCGCCCGCCTTCAGGCGGGCACTTGTCGCGCACCACGGATGCCCGCGTAAAGGCGGGCGCAACACAAGTCAATCGCAAGTCGTCACGCGGACTCCGAAGCCCGCGCCACTTCTTGCGCCTTTGCCGGGCTCTTCTCCGCGGCAATCCGAAGAAAATACTCATGCACCGTAGTGTCGCGGGTGAGTTCCGGGTGGAAAGTGGCTATGAGAAATCGTCCCTGGCGCACCAGCACCGGTTGACCCTCGGACTTCGCCAGCACTTCCACCTCCGGCCCAACACGTTCGATGATCGGCGCGCGAATGAAAACCATCTCGATGGGTTCGGCCGAAATGGAAGTGGCACCGACGCGCACTTCGCTAGCCAACTGGCGGCCGTAGCCGTTGCGAATCACTGCAATGTCGGCCAGTCCCAGCGATTCCTGGGAAGGATTGTAAACGTCGCGCGCCATCAGAATGGCCCCGGCGCAGGTGCCGAAGATCGCCCCGCCGCGAGCAGCGTGCGCCTTGAGACTTTTGTCGAGGCCTTCCTCCACCAGAAATTTCCACTGCGTGGTGCTCTCGCCGCCCGGAAGGATTACGGCGTCCACGCCCTCCAGATCACGAGGCGTGCGCACCAACACGCAGTCCACGCCCAGGCGCGCGAGGGTTGCGGCGTGCGCTTCAAAATCACCTTGAACGGCGAGGATGCCGATTTTCATTGCGTATCCATTTTCGAGCGGTTTCGAGTGGCGCTGCCGATCCGGACCATGCATTGCGGTTTCAAATCTGAAATTTCAAATTTGAGATTTGACATTCGCAATTCAAGGCAATCTCGCCGTTGAGTCTTGACTCCCGGAGGAGAGAATTCCTCGCTGGGCGGCATCATTGGACTTCCCGCCGCCCACGGCCGAGAAAAATCTGATGAACTCCCATTTTGAGGCCGCGACCGAATCGCTTACCAGCCGCGCGTCTGCAGCAAATCCTTTTCCTCGATCTGGCGAATGTCCAGACCGCGCATGGCTTCCCCAAGCTCTTCCGAGGCTTCGAGGACGGCTTTGGGATCCTGGAAATGGGTCGCGGCCTTTACGATGGCCTTGGCGCGCTTTTCGGGATCGGCGGACTTGAAAATTCCCGAGCCGACGAACACCGCTTCGGCGCCCAGGTGGCGGACGAGGGCAGCGTCGGCGGGAGTCGCGATTCCGCCCGCGGAAAAATTCGGCACCGGCAATTTTCCGGTGTTGGCAACTTCTCGAACGAGGTCCAGCGGCGTGCCGAGTTCCTTGGCGACGCGCATGAATTCGTCGCCGCGCAGCGTGGTGAGCCGGCGCATTTCCGACGTGATGGTGCGCATGTGGCGAACCGCTTCGACGATGTTGCCCGAGCCGGCTTCACCCTTGGTGCGAATCATCGCCGCGCCCTCGGCAATGCGCCGCAGCGCTTCGCCCAGATTTCGCGCGCCGCACACGAAGGGCACCTTGTAATCGTGCTTCCAGACGTGATTTTCCTCGTCGGCCGGCGTCAGCACTTCGCTCTCGTCGATGAAGTCCACTTCCAGCGCCTGCAGCACCGACGCTTCGGCGAAGTGGCCGATGCGGCACTTGGCCATCACCGGGATGCTCACGGTGTTCATGATCTCGCGAATAATTTTCGGAGAGGCCATGCGCGCCACGCCGCCCTCTTTGCGAATGTCGGACGGCACGCGCTCCAGCGCCATCACCGCGCAAGCCCCGGCGTCCTCGGCAATGCGCGCCTGCTCGGCGTTGGTGACGTCCATGATCACACCGCCCTTGAGCATCTCGGCGAGGCCGACTTTCACGCGCCACTGGTCGCCGCCGTAATTTCCATTCGTTCCTGTCGTTGCGGTCATTCTGTTCTCCTGACTCAATTTTTTCACAAAGCTCTGGTGAATTTTCACTGAATCTTCATCGTGCCCTATATTTCTCCCGGTCAACGACCACGAACCTCCCTTGCCCCCGGGCCAGCAGGTCTCCCGCCTCATTGCGAATCTCCCCTTCATGATACAACTGACGCCCTTCGCGGCGCGCCACAAATCCCTCGACCACGATGTCCGTGTTTACCCGGATCGGCTTCTTGTACTCCACGCGCAGATCGGCGGTCACGGCGTGCTCGGAGTGGAAGCGCGTGGCCTTGCTCATGGCCTCGTCCAGAAGCAGCGCGATAATCCCGCCGTGCAAAAAGCCCGACCCGCCTTGATACTCCTCGCCCAGGCAAAAGCGCCCGACGATTCGCTGGCGCACGTCGTCCACTTCGAACGCGAGGTGCATGCCGCGCGGGTTCCCGCCGCCGCAGCCGAAGCAGGGATTCTCGGGTTTGGGATCAAGCTTCACGTTTTTTCCAGGCCAGCCACTAACTCGCCGCGTAGAACGGTGACGGCCTGGCCGGAAAGAAACACGCGGTCGCCTTCACAGCGGGTGCGCACAAACCCGCCGCGCGCGGACGCCTGGTAGCCGAGCAGATTGTCGCGCCCCATGCGCTCTTTCCAGAACGGTCCGAGGCAGCAATGCGCCGATCCGGTCACCGGGTCTTCGTCCACTCCCGCGGCCGGAGCAAAAAATCGCGAGACGTAATCGTAGTCCGGCGAGGACGCCGCGCTCGTCACGATGATGCCGCGATTGTCCAGCTGCCCTAAACGAGTGAAGTCCGGCTTCATTGAACGCAGCGCTGCTTCACTTTCCACTTCCACCAAGCGGTCAAAGCGTGAACGCCCCACGCTCCGCGCTCTCACACCCAGCGCCGCTTCAAGCCCTTCGTGCGAACCAGGCTCAAGATTCGCCGGTGTAGCCGGAAAATTCATCTCAATCCAATCGTCTTTTTTCCGGGCGGTGAGAACGCCGGATTTTGTGCAGAAACTCGCGGGTTCGTTCGGATCGATGTGGCCATCCTCCCAAAGAACATGCGCGCTCGCCAGCGTGGCATGGCCGCACAGTTCGATTTCCACGGTGGGCGTGAACCAGCGCAAATCGTAGCCCCGGTCGCGCTTCACGAGGAACGCGGTTTCTGACAGATTCATCTCGCGGGCGACCAGATGCATCCACTGCTCGTCGCGAGGCTGTTCGAGGATGCAGACCGCCGCGGGATTTCCCACGAATGGCCGGTCGGCGAACGCATCGACTTGAGTAATGTTCAGTCCCATTAGACCAGCGCCACACGCGTCACTTCGGCTCGCCGGGCTCCGCGCTGGCGTTTGCGCATTTCATTGCGCAGCACGTCGGACAGGATGGCGATGCCGCGGGCGATTTCCCGTTCGTCCACGCCGGTATAGCCGAGCCGCAGCGTATTCGGCTGCGGATTCTGAAAATAGAAATAGCGTCCGGGAGCAAACACCACGCCGCGTTCGCTGGTGTGAATGAGCAGTTCATTCGAATCGAAGCCCGGAGGCAGCTCCACCCAAACGCACATGCCGCCCTCAGGACGCGTCCATTTCGTTCCGGGAGGCATGTGGTGCGTCAGCGCCTGCTCCAGCGCAGCCAGGCGCCCGCTATACGCCTTGCGGGTGCGCTCCAGGTGACGCTTCAAATGTCCGCGGCGCAAATATTCGGCCAGGATGGATTGCGTCAGGTGACCGGTGTGCAGATCGGTGGACTGCTTCACCAGGCGCAGCCGCTCGATCACGTTCGAAGGCGCCATGATCCATCCAACGCGCAATCCGGGGAATGCAATTTTCGAAAAACTATCCACCTGAATCACCAGGTTCGAACGATCCAGCTGCTTCAGCGAGGGAACGCGTTCGCCCCGCGAACGCAGGCGTGCATAAATGTGGTCCTCGATGATCGGCACCTGAAAGCGCGCGGCAATCTCCAGCAGGCGCCGGCGTTCGGCTACCGGCAGCGTGGTCCCGGTCGGATTATGGAAATCCGGAGTGAGGACCATCATCTTGACGCGGTTCTGCATGAGCACCGCTTCGATAGCGGAGACGTCCACGCCCGGAGTGGTGCCGGGGCCGGATTCCGTTTTCACGGGAACGGCCAGGATACGTGCGCGCGCCCCGGTGAAAATTGCCAGCGCGCCCGGGTACATCGGATTTTCCAGCAACACCGTGTCGCCGGGACGCAGGAAGGCTCTGCAGACCAGGTCCAACGCCTGCTGGCCGCCGTCGGTGATCAGCAGATTCTCATCGGAGGCTTGAAAACCTTCCGAACGCAGCAGTGTGAGCAGCGCCTGCTTGAGCGAAGGGTACCCGTCCGACGGGCCCATCTGAAGAATCGCGGTACCTTCACGCTTCCAAACGGTGTTGGAGCACTTCCGCAGTTCCTCGATGGGGAAAAATTGCGTGCACGGCTTGGCCAGCACGAAGGAAATCGCGTCGCGCGCGTTGCCTTGCGTCAGGCGGCTCAGAAACT
>DATGJQ010000055.1:0-22208 GCA_035295105.1 Candidatus Acidiferrales bacterium
CGGCGAGCCGCTCTCGATCGGCTTCAACGCCCAGTACATGATCGATTTCCTGGCCGCCGCCCCCGAAGGCCCCATCAGCCTCGAACTGAAGGACGAACAATCGGCCGGACAAATGCGCCCGATGGCCGACGAAGCCTATCGGTACCGGTATGTGATTATGCCGATGCGGATTTGAACTTCAGCAAAAAAGGTAGACGATCCTAAACAGAAAAGCTCTGAGGGATTTCGTTGACGGGAATCTTGCCTTGTTTTGACGCCCACTCAACAAACAGTTGTTGGAATCCTCTGTCTAGATTCCTGTGCTGGTTTCGCGATCGCCGAAGCAGTCAAGCCTTCACAGCAGCGTACAAACCCGCACAGCGAAGAGTCGCTGTGCTACGAAAATAAGAACCCTGCCCGCTGAACTATCCCCGCACGCCGAACGACAATCCGCCCGGCCCGAGTCCGATGCTGAATCCGCTGGACGCGGCGTTGCGGGCGCTGGCGTCGAGCAGTTGCGCGGGCACGCCGATGGCGCGGCCGAGCAGGTTGGCGTCGGTGCCGTACAAGCCGGAGAGGCCTGCGAGGGCGGACTGCATGTCCGCGCGCGAGGCGTTGGCGAAGGCGATTTGATTTTGCTGAGCCAGGCTGGCCTGGTCCTGGCCTTGGGCGCGCGCGAGGGAGTCGATGAGCTCGCCGTAGCCTGCGGAATTGCGCGTTCGCGCGGCGCGGTTGGCGGCGTTCTGGGCCAGGGCATCAAACGAAGAGCCGAGCGCCGACTGCGTGGCGTTCGTGATCGCCGATTGTTGGGCTTGCGAGTAGCCGGGATTGGCCAGCAAATTCTGATAGCCGCCGGCGGCCTGCGATCCGAGCGCCTGGCTCGAACCGTAGAGTTGCTGGTTCATGGAATTTTGCTGCGAGAGTTGCTGGTCGATCATTTGTTGCGTTTGGGCTTGTGCGCCGCGTCCCATGGGAGCTCCTTGGTGAAGTAGTGTAGCGCAGGCTTGACAGGCTGCGAAAAAACTCAAAACGTTGTCATTCTGAGCGAAGCGAAGAATCTCTCTTCGATCGAAGTGTGGGCAACCCAACAGAGAGATTCTTCGCTTCGCTCAGAATGACAAAATAAAACATTCTTCCGCAGCCCGCGAAGCCGGCGGGGGTTCGCTTTGTCTTAACGATCTGCTTGGAAAATCTGTCACGAAATTCCGCAAGCTAAAGCATGCGCCACTACACTCGCCGCGAGAAGCACGTCCACGGATCGTGCGCCCAGCCCAGGCGCGCTAGGCGCCGGCCGAAGGCGCGCGCTACTTGCGGCGGAAGAAATGCCTGCACGTCGTCGAGGCCGCGGGCGGCGGCGCTTTTTCGGGCCGCTTCGTGCAGCGCCAGGAAACGCTGCCAGCGCAGTTGAGGCGTGCCGGCTGCGGGATCGTGCAGCAGGTAGGTCTCGGCCGTCAGTCGAAGAAGCACGGCCATCGCGATCCGCCGGTTTTGGCGGGGATCCGCGAAAGTTCCCGCTGGCGAATGCGATGGTTCTGGCGGGGAAGTCTGACGCTCCAGTTCCCTGCCCTCGGCCCGTCGATTTTCTTCCTCGAGTTTTTCCAGAGGCGAGCCGTCCGGGTCGTCTTCCAGAACCAGCTTCGCGAGGAACAGCGGGCTCTCGAGATCCGGCAGCGGGTAGCCGAAGCCCTGCGCGGCGTGCATGCTGCGCAGCGCCTCAAAGTCAAACGAAGTGTATTCGCGGATGAGCATTGAGTAGGACAGGCTTCAGCCTGTCTGGTTTTGGTCTCGTCCGGCGCAAAAGAAAGCAGACAGGCTGAAGCCTGTCCTACTTAAACCCCTACCGCAAAATCACCGGCATCGAACTGCTCTGCGCCACCTGGCCGAAGCCCGAGCCGCCTTCGCTGCCGGACGCGGTGCCGCTGCCGCTCGAGGCTTGCAGCGCTGGGCCCGCGGCCGTGCCGCCTCCGATGACCGCTGTGGGAGGATTGCCGAACGCAACCGGCTGCGAAGTTTCCGAGCCCAGATACTGCGAGTAGGCCCGCCAGTACAGCGTTCGGTTCCCCAGCGCCACGCGCAGGTTGCGCGAGCTGCCCATGAAGTGAACGTAGGGCTGGTGAAAGGCCGGAGTGGTGTCCGACTCCGCAAAATAAAAAATGCCGCGATTGAGCGTGGAATTGTCGGTGATCGCCAGATCGAAAATTCCGTCGGCGGCGGTGACGTTCAGGCTGCCTATGGGCGACGGTGACGCGATCGAGCCGGAAGGATCGACGCCTGTGGCGCGGCCCACGGCGTTCACGCCGTTGACCAACTGCGTCAGCGCTTCGTACACGTAGGGCGAGTCGCTCTTGATCTGAGCGAGTTGGCCGATTTTTAGCATGCTGTTATTACCAGGTAGGCATCACGTAGGAGGACGCGGCTGGAACGGACTATTTCAATTCAAGCGAGCTAAATAGCTAGTACAACTTTCCATTCAACCAATCCCACGCGTCTTTGGGGAGCCATCCCTGATGCTCTCCGCTCAACCTAGCCACAAGTACATAGTCCGTTTGTAGGATGTGGGGAAACAAAAGGCGCGCGAAGTCGTTTGCGGAATGACCAGTTGTTACGATCCACGTGGAATCCATGAAATGCCACCACTCGCTAGAGTTGGACTTGATTGCCTCAAAAAATGGAGTGTAGTCCTTCTGCGGATTATTATGCGCAAATGTGATAATGAGGACCATTATCTCGGTTCCTCATCTAATCTAGAAGGAAGCTGCTGAGGATTCTGAATTTGCTTCAATGTCGCCAGCTCTTCGCTGCTGAAGGTTTTCTTTTCAGTTCCGAATTCAATCTTTTTTTCAGCACGATGGCCCGTTTCTCCGTAAACGAGGTACTTGGGTCTTAGAAATGCAAAAAGCGCGACCAAGCCACATAACCCAATAAAGACCCAAGCGCTAAACTTGACAAGAGTTAACTTTAATTCGCTTGGGACTGGAGAATACAAGATAGCTATCCAGACCGCTGTCATGTACGGGATTACCTTAAAAAAGAATGCCAATGGAGTTTTGACCTCTTCCCTTACGAACCAACGGACGATTTTCTTGAGGTCAAATTGGTACTGTTCAGGCATGTACCTCACAGTTTATATGACCTTTAATTCTATTTACACTACCATTTCTGAGCAGCAGTCAATTCCCTCCCCGCACCGGCGCCCAGGGATCCGGCAGCAGCGATGGCACAAACCTCTCCAGCTTGAACCACGCCCCCGCGGCGTTAGTCCCGATCTGAAACGCCACGCGCTCGCCCAGCAAATTAATCGGCAGCTCCAGATCCTTCGGCGCGGGCGAGGACAGCGGCAGCGGCGTGAGCGCCGCGGGATACGCTTCGTTATCCACGAACGCCGAGAGGTTCAAATTCCCTGCCCCTTCGGCGTAGATCGCCAGGTAGGCGAAAAGCTTGCGGTGCGAGCGCACTTGCAGCGCCTGCTCCATGTCATTGCTCAGAAAAAAGTACGTCGTGTAGTAGGAATTGATGGCCGAGCCGTCGTCGGAGAATTGCGTGTCGGAAAGCTGGTAGATTTTCCCGTTGAGGGTGAGCGGGCCGGGCGAACCGTTGCCCGCGCCGTTGCCGAGAAACACCTGCGCCGTGCCGTCGGCGCGTTCCGCGAGCGCGCAGCAATTCGCGGAAATATTCCACGGGCACCATTTTCGGGAGCGCCCCACCGCGTACAATTTCCCCGATAGCGTGGAAAACAGGATCGAGCCGAGCGACTGAATTTCGCCGGCGCTGGTCAGGCTGCGATAGTCCAGCACGAGAATTACGTTGGGCGAGGTCGCCGTGCCGGTGGGCACGCCGCACAGGATGCGCTTGTTGCGTGTGTCGACGCGCACCCACAGCGTTTGCCCCGCCGACCAGTTGATGGTGTCCCACGTCGGCTGAATTTCCTGGGAAATTTTGATGGGCTCGCCACCGTCGAACAGGTACATGCCGGCGCGCCCGGCGATCACCGCCCAGTCTTCGCCTACGTCGACGCCGGACACCGATGGCGTGCCCACCGCGTTGGAAACTTCATTGATGGTCCACGCAGCCGGCTCGTTCACGCCATCGTCTTCCGTTACATGTAATGACCGGTCCTTCACCAGGTACAGCCGCTCGCGCAACAGAAACGCCGCGCGCACCGTCTGCCCGTCGTTCTCGGAGACGTTCATGAATCCGGTGACGCCATCGTAGCTTTCCGGATCGTCGGCGTATGAAGCGCGCACCAGCGAAGTGTTGTAGGGCTCGGCGGTCGGAAAGATTTCGATCGTGTCGACTAAAAATCCCGCGCCCACCGTCGGCGTGCCATCAGCGTAAATGCGCAGCAGCAAATCCGGCGGAATGGTCGGAAAGCCCGTGGCGGGCGTGATCGGCGCGATAAATTCTGTCCAGGACGCGGCGGTGATTTGCGCCGCGGGAACAGAAATGCCCGGGGTGGAAATTCCCAGCGACGCGCTGTAGATGTGCAGGTGCAGCGTGCCTTGCGTCAGCGCGCCGGTCATGCGCACGCGCACGCGCGCGGAGTAGCCGGTATTGGCCTGCAGGCGCGGCGCGCCGTTGTAATCGCTCACGGCGGTTTGCGTCATCAGGCCGCGCGTGGCGGTCACGCCGTCGCCGAGGATCGCGTAATCCCCGCCCCACACCGCTTCGCCCGACGAATCGAAGCTTCCGCCGGCAAAAAAAGTCGCGTCCGGAGTCCATCCGAGCGGCACATTGTTGCCCGCGCCGCCAAACGCGCCATCAAACGTGAGGTTCTCCCAGTTATTTTGCTTGTTGCGCTCGCCCCACCAGAACAGGCGGTCCGAGTAGCCGATGACGCCGGCGCACTCGCCGAGTTCCACCAGCTGAAACAAATAATCGGCTTCGATGCCGGCGAGCAGCGCGGTGTCGGAAAAATCCACAATGAACGAGGTCGCGCTGTTGTCAAAAACCTGCATCTGCGACGCGCCCTCGAGGCCGGTGGTGTAGAAAAATAAATCGCCGCCCGCTCCGGTGAACGCCAGAATTCGCGCCACCACGTTTGGCAAGGTCGCCACCGAAGGAATGCCGGTCACGTTCGCCCGCATGCCGCCAGCGGCGGTCCACGAAGTGGGCGGGGATGGCCGCGTCAGATAGCCCTGGCGGGTAACGAAAATCACCGCGCACTGGTGCACGCCGGCGCTGATCGAGCCGACGGGCGCCGCCGTCCCGCCGCTGGATGAAGAATTCGCCGCGGTCTGCGCGTAGGTAAAGTGCAGCGAATCGATGATCGAGGCGATCGGAAAAGTTCCGTCGTAAGTAGCATCGGTGACGCCCGCAATAATTACCTGGTCGGTGGGCAGCAATCCGGTAGGCGTAGCGGTGGTGACGGTCACCACGTTCGACGCCCGCGAAATCGCGGAAATATTGGCGATCACGTCGGCAACCATTGCCGGCCCCGCCCCCGGCCCGCACTGGCTCACGCGATCCAGATTCGTCCCGTCATACTGCCGCGGAATGCCCAGGCCGAAATTGCCGTCATGCTGCGCGATGTACTCGCGGCCGAAGAGCGAAGTCGAGCTGGCCGCCGCGATGGGCGTAAGCCCCGCGGCAATCTGCGCCAGCACGCCGGGAGAATTTTCTCCCCACAGCGTGCCCGCCGAATCGATGGCCAGCAAGGTTTTCACCAGATTCGGCTGCGTGAAAGTCTTCAGATAATTGACGGTAGGATTTCCGGCGATTGGCGAGTAAACCGAAACGAGGCCAGGCCGCGTCTTCACCGCTCCCTGCAGAAACGCAACGTCGCGGCAATCGGGCGACACCCCCTGCGGCAAATCCGCCGCAGCCATATCAGTAACCAGCCCGCCGAAAAGATCCAGCGGAGCGTCAATTGTTCCAGCAATGCTCATGGGAAATTGTGGTTCGTGTTTCGTGGAGCCTGGCAAGCTTTCCTGTTCGGGGAGAAGAAGATCTGCAAGTTTAAGGTCTAGGGTGAAGAAATCGTAACAGTTCCAGTACGGCCTTCATAGGTCATCGTAAATGCTCGTAGAAATGTTCTGCCCATGAGGACTCGATGCGCCTGTCCGCCCGCCGCTAGGTCAACAGCCGCAAAGGCACCGTAGATCGTGAAATTGAGAGATGGCACAAAGACTTGGGCCAAGTGGACATTCGCTATGTGGCTCCCATGAACTCCTGAAATGGAGCGCCTGTCAACGGTCGGTAGACCTAACTGAGAAGCCAGAAGGCTGTCTATGCAGCACTCGCTTGCGCCAGTATCCACCAGGGCGTGAATATCGGTTATTCCGGCAACAGGGATTCCTGGAGGGCCTTTGAAATTTGCATCAAACCCCACGTTGACAATCAAAGTGGGTCCCCAGGCAGCTAAAAGATCGCTTCCGGAGGCCCCAGGCGTATTGTCAAAACCGCATTTTGTTTGTGGCATGCGTGGGCGAATACATCACCGATGCAGGCAATGTAATCGGAGGAGCACCTATTTGCCGGATAAGGTACGGACCCCTTCCGAACCGCCGTACGGCGTCCTCAGCTGCCAGTTCAAAGGAGTCATACAAACTCACCAATTCTGCACCGTAGAAGATGACCCACTTACCCATGTGCTGGGTTTCGAGTTCTTGACGCCGTCCTTCGTAGGCGATGATGTCCTTATCCAAGTCGGGCATTTCCTCGCTCCGTCTGAGCCAGATCATTAGTATAAATCAGTATGAAGCACAAGAGCAGCCGCAGATTATTATTTTTTCCTTATTTTCCCGATACACAATCTATGGTCTTTCATCGAATGCCGCCGCTCCCAGTTCGCGCGCAATCAAATGAATGGCGCAAACCCCGCCCGCGCCGAATACGGCCGGCGGCGCCGCCCGGTCTGCTGCTCTCTCTGCGTCGCCCGCACCACCAAATCCTCCAGCGCATCGGACGCTGCAATGTCCCAGCGCTCCGCCTGCGGAGCCCCGCGAGCCGCGCCAGCCATGGCCGCGGCCGCGTACGCCAGCGCTTCCTGCGCGTTGCGAATCATCACCGCGCTGGTGGCATCGGCCAGGTCCGGAAAACTGGCCTGGTAGCGCAGGCGAATCTGGACATCGAGCGTGGCTCCCAAAAAATACAGTCCGTCGGAGCGCCATTCCCAGAAGCGCAGCGCCTCGACTTGCGGCTCCGACGGCAGGCCGTCGTGATCCGTCAGGTCGGTCATCTCCACGAAATCGTCGGAGCTGAGATTGGCGCGCTCCCACAATTTCACCGGCACCAGCAAATTACTGGGCAGTTGATTGGGCGGCGCGGTCGCATCGGTGATCGAAACCTGCGCCGAGGAATCCACCACCGCAACCGCCGGCACCACCAGCAAAACATCATCGGTGATGAACGTTCCCGACTGCACATTGGCCAGCGCCCGCTGCGCCTTGCGGTAAGCCGAATTCACATAAGGCAAGAGCACCGCATCCGTAAATAGATTCCCCGCCGCATCGTTCAACAGCGATCGCACCAGCGAAGTAATTTGCCCAGCAGTGTTGTAAGCAGTCGTTCCGACGACAGGCATGGCGATACCCCCGTGATTCGTGTTTCGTGACCCGTGGCCCGTGCAGATCAAAGGCGCGTGACTCGTGACCCGTGGCCCGTGACTCGTGATTCGTAATTCGTGCCCCGCGAAAATGTTCGGCACTTCTTGCAAAGAGCCTTAGACTGTCCCGATTCTCCCTGGTCAGATGTTACGAGCCACGGGCCACGGATCACGAGCCACGGGTCACGGCTCTCAGGGCTCTTGCGGCAACGGCGACTGCTTCAAATACGCCGCCACTCCGATGATGCAGGACATCATCGCGCTCACTCCGGCAATGGCCAGCGTGGCGTGCAGTCCCGCCTGCAAATTGAAATGGTCAGGATCGATTCCCACCGCCGCGAATCCGGTGATCACTCCGTTGGCCCCGCCGGCGATCGCCGCCGCCACCAGCCCGCGCCACCACACCCGAAAATTTGTCCAGGCGCTCACGATTTCCTCTTCACTTTACGGTAATGAGGGGAGCGCTCGGTGCGTTTGGGTTTGAAGGCACGTTGGCCGTAGCCGCGGTGGAGCAAGCCGATTCTTCATTCAGCGAGTCCACTGTAGTCACGCAGTAGCTGTAACTGGATCCCGCCGCGACGGTGGTGTCGGTGTACGTCAGCCCCACAGTCACCGCGGTATTCACCTTGGCATACACCGCCGCGCTCGCCGCCGACCGGTACACGTTGTACCCGCTGACCGTTCCCGAACCGCCCACCGGCGAAGGCGCCTGCCAGGTCAGCGTGACGCTGTGCGCAGTTCCAACGGGCAATCCCTGCGCCGCGGCGCTGCCCAAAGCCAGAAACGTGCCCGCAGTAAGAACACAGCACAATCCGCGAATCCAGGAAACGCGCGATCTGAGCATGAGAGAGTTCTCTCTTTCCAAGTGAATTTGAATAAATTAGACGGGTAGCGAAAGTTTCTAGGTGCTCAAGCTTTCCAGTAGGACAGGCTTCAGCCTGTCTGGTTTAAATGTTGTCCGGCGTGAAAGAAAGCAGACAGGCTGAAGCCTGTCCTACTGTTTCAGTTCCACCAAAAACATTTCCGGCGTAATGGCATCAGTATTGGCCACACTGAATTGCAAATTGATCGTCACCGCCGACCCCGTACTCACCGCCGCCGTATCCAGCTTGATCGAGTTGGTCCCGCCATTGCTGTCCTGCCCCACGGTGGAAATGGTTTGCGCGCTGGTGGACCCGGCATTGTTCATCACCAGGTAAGTGATGCGCTCGACCTGGTTGGCCGCGCCGCCAGGCAGCACCGCCGTCGTCGAAGTCCCGCCGAAGGAAAGCGTGTAGCTGATCGCCGCCGTGCCGGTCGTATGCTTGGCCACAGCGGTAATGATGATTCCCTGCCCCGCGCCCATCACGCCGGCCGGCAGAGTACACGTATAGTAAACGGCTGCCGCTCCGGTCCCCGTAACCGCCGTGGCCGGGCCCTGGTAGGCGCACGCCGAACTGTCCGCGCTGGCCACGGTTTGCGCGGGGCCATTGTTCTCAATCTTTTTCCAGCGATGCGCGGTGGAATCGGCGTACAGCAAGTCGATCGCGGCGATTCCGCTCGGCGCGGAAGTCTCCGCCGCCGAATAGAATTTATAGCTGTGCACTCCGCCATTGAACGGAAACTGCACGCCGCTGGGCGGCGCCGCATACTGCGCCGCGGTCAGGTTGAACCCCAGAAATCCGGTGCCGAGGCCGCCGCTAAAGCCGCAAAACAGGCAGGAAGAGCCGTTGTTTTCTTCGGTGAGCCACGAGCGCATGGCATTGCCCACGGCGCGCGGCGTGCTGCCCGTTCCGGTCAACGCGCCGGAAGTGGTCGCCAGCGTCAGCGTGCACGTCCCGTTGGTGACCGCCGTGGAATTGAAATAGTTCGGCTCACTCCCCGCGCTCGTGCCAAAGTAAAAATTGCAGCTGGCCGGAAAATAAATCGCCGTGGTCGCCGAAACGCCGATCGAGCTGGAAGCCGCCACAGTCTGCGAAATCTCCGGGCTGGGAGCGGATTCCCTTCCCCCTGCGTCCACGACCGTAACCTTAAAGTAATAGGTTCCCGCTCCGAGCGACCCGGAACCCGTCCCCGTGATGCTTGCCTGCGGCCTCCGGAACACGTGCCCGATCATCTCCTCGCCCGCGGGACCGCCGGTGTCGTTGCCGCCGCTGGTCAGCACTTCGGTGGTCTGGACGTCGTACCCGGTCATGGTGATCCCCATGTCGCATCCGGTGTAGCTTCCGAAGAGGTTGCCCCAGTAGCCGATGCTGTTCGCGCCCGAGCCTCCGCTGTTGGTATTTTCGTAGATCCAGTTCCGGCAGTTCACCGGATTTCCCGAATTTGTCTGCGTGCCGGCGAGTTGCGCAAATCCCGCCGTCTGCCCGTGCACGAAAACGTTGTTGCCGGGAATCGCTCCGCAACTGGCGGTGCTGTACAGCAGGGACTGCGACGGCGCCATGATGTCGCCGGTCAGAATATTGTCAAAAGTCACGCTGCTGAGGGCAAAGCAGGTGGCCATGTTGATGAATCCCAGGTCCCAGTTGTCTTCCACGGTGGTGGTGCCGTCAAAAACGATATTGCCCCACGGCCCGCCGCCTCCGGGAAATGGATTGTCCATGCGGATGGTGTGGGCGATGAAAGAATTGTCGCGAAAATCGAACACGCTGGTGTGCGAGTTGTTGGTCAATCCGAGAAACCAGATCGAGGGAATCAGCGTGTTGCTGTTGTTTTGGTTGTTCCAGTTGGTGCGGTCAAACAAACTGAAGAACGCGTTGTTGTCCACCTGCAGCATCGGCCCGGTGCCGGTGGCCGCGATGGACACATCCTGAGTGGTCACGTCACCCTGCGAATCCTGAATGATTCCGGCCTGCGGCGCGGTCAGGCATACGTGCGTCAAGTCCAGCGCGCTGCCCGCGCCGTAAGCCACGAAGAGCGCCCCAAGCGTGGAATACCCGCTGATGTTGCTGCAGGACAGCGCCCAGTTCCCCGCCGAGTACACGCCGCCAGTTCCGGTGATGGAAACCTGCCCGGTGGTGCCCGCCGTAGACAGGTTGCCTTCGGCCGGCAGCCCATAAAGCAGCAGCGTGCCGTTCAAAATAATTTTTACCCCCGCAACGCCCGCCGCCGGAAACGGAATCGTGGACATGTACCACATTCCCTCGGGAACGAAGACCGTGCCGCGATTGGTGATTTGCGGGCTTCCGTCGCCCGCTGCGTCGGAGATCGCCTGCTTGATGAACATCGAATTGTCGGGAAACGTGAAAACGCTGCTCACCGAATTCACGGCCGCCGCGGTCAGCACCAGGCTGGTGGTGCCCGCGCCCGAAGCGATCGTGGTGATCAGCGCCTGGTTGGTCGCCGCGGCCGGAGGAGTCTGCGGCCAGAATCCGTTGAATCCCGTCCAACTGTTGGCCTCGGCGCCTTTGTCGATCGCGCCGCAAGTGTTCCCGGCGCCGAATCCGAAGCAATCGAAAGAGTAGCCCAGCGGCGCATAGCTTCCCCCAGCGTCGCTGTACACCAGGTAACCGACCGCGCCGGCCACGCCCTGCCAGTAGATTCCGACGTAGTTGAGCGGCGTGCGCGTCGCGGGCGCGGTGGTCACGGTAATCGCCGCACTGGCGGCCGAAGTTCCAAAGTTGGAGTCGATGGCGGCCACTTTGTAGTGCACCGTCGTGACTCCGGTCGAGCCGATCACGTTGGGATTCGGCGCGGAACCCTGCGCGGGAGTTGCGAGGGTAGACGCGGCTCCGGCATTGGCGACAAAAATTCCGCAGCCGTTTTTGAAATTATTGTCGTAGGCGATGGTCAGGGCTTTGCTGCCGCCGGTGATGGTTCCGATCGTGCGGGAGCCGGTAAGCGCCGATTGATCGCAGCCTCCCGCCGGCATGTAAGCGGTAATGTCGCGCCAAGGGATCGGTCCCTTGAAACGCTGCGGCGAAGACCACTGGTTATCCTGCGTGGTGGAAGGAATCGGAGCGCCGCCGACAGTCAGGGCGCCGGTTACGGCTGCCGATCCGTTGACGGTAAGATTTCCGCTCAGCGAAAGTGAAAACGCGGAAATCCCGCTGGTGGTAGTAACGGTGGTGAAGGTTGGCGCGCTAGGATCGTTCGGCAGAATCACATTCGGCAATTGTTTGGTGGTGATCGACGGCCCGCTGATTTCAATTTCATAGCGCCCCGGCGCGGCGTAAAAAGTGTAATTCCCCAACCCGTCGGTAGCGATGGGATTCGCCAAGGCCTGCGTCAATCCCGAATCAGAATAAATCGAAGCCAGCGGCGAACAAGGCTGCCCGGTAGCCGCCGAAGTGCACACCCGCACAGAAGCCCCCGCCATCGGCCGCCCCTGCGCGTTGAACACCACGTCATCCTTCCGCGAGCCCTGAGCAAACGCAGCCGCGCTCCCAATTAGAAAGACCACCGCAGCAACCGCCGCCGTGCGCAAAATTCCATTCATGTCCAGGATTCCTTTAAAAGAGAAAAGTCGGCCCAAGTAGGACAGGCTTCAGCCTGTCTGGTTTAGATCGTGTCCGGTACAAAAGAAAGCAGACAGGCTAAACAGACATCAAGAAAAACACTCTCAGTGTTCTGAGCGAAGCGAAGAATCACTCCTGGTTCTCTGCTCGCACCCAAATCGAAGAGAGATTCTTCGCTTCGCTCAGAATGACACGATGCTGGAATTATTCAGCAGCCACTGAAGCCTGCTCCAATGTGAGTTCCGTGGGACCTGGGGTGGTTAAGCCCGCCGCGGCGCAGACTGACCGGGCCGAGCCTCCGACGCACTCGGCATCGCCGCGACCAGCCCCAGCTCCGCCGCCTTCTCCCGATTCAAAATCGCTCCGCAAGATTTGCAAACGGCCACGCCCGGCTTCAACCGCTCGCCGCAGCCCGGGCACTCCAGCGTTTCGCGCGCCTGGTAGTGCCACTCCTTCTCCAGCCCCAGCCGCGAAGCCGCCCGCCGCTGCAAATCATGAATGAACAGGAACGAGTGCGACCGCTCCCACTCGCGATCGGCCGCCGCCACGAGGCCGCGATAAAACCGGTCGAGGTTTTCCTGAGCCGCGCGCAACTCTTCCACAGTGGGCGCATCTCCGGCGCAGACAAAAACGCCCAGAAAACTGTTCTCCCCGGCGTCGGAATTAATTTCGCGGCAAAGGTCTTCGGCAATTTCGCGCGCCGAAATGGCCAGCAGCAAAGTGCGCTTGTCGCCATAGTCCATCACCGTCGTCCGCGGAGTAATGCGCGTCAAAGAAAACGCCGCCCCGTCGCTGCGCCCGGCTATCTGAAATGTTCCGTACATGCGCTGAGCCATGAAGTGCTGCTCAGTAATATTGGCAATCACCGCGTGCGGCAAGCGCGCCACGTCCAAAGCAGTCTCAATATGCATAAGTGTCCTCCTCGCAGAATCCCTCTGTTTTTTCTCAGACGAAAATCGGGCAGCGGCACGCGCGGTCCAGTAGGACAGGCTTCAGCCTGTCTGGTTTAGATCGTGTCCGGCGCAAAAGAAAGCAGACAGGCTGAAGCCTGTCCCACTAGGCCGAAAGCGCCGCCTCCGCAAACCGGTCATACTCCCGCTCTTCCCGCCGGCCCCGCTCCTCAAGCGCTTCAAGCCTCTTCACCCGCGCGACGCTGCGCCCAAATTCAATCGCCCGGGCAACATGCCGCGCCACCGCCGGCGTAAGTTGCACGAATTCCCCGCGCGGCCCTTCCAACGTGAAGCAATGCTCCCAGTCGCCGCGCGAAGGATAAGGCCCCAGCGCGGCAATGCTGCGCCCGCCAACGATCTCGCAAGTCTGCGCCTGCCACTCCGCGGGCGAACCATAGCTCTCCGCCGGCATCCACCGCTCGATGTGCCAGCGATCGTGCGGCAAATATTTCGGCTCGCGCCGCAGTTCCACCACTTCGCGAATCACCGCCCCGGATTCCGGATCGCGGTCTTCCCACTTCCCGCCAATCCAGTCCAGCCGCGACCAACCCCAAACCGCCCGGTAATTCGCCTCGCCAAACGGATTGTGCCCGCCGGCAATTTCCAAAGCTCGCGCCACGCTCGCCGGCGCGTCATGCGTCTCTCGCAAAATGCGGATCATAGATTTGGGGCAAAGAAGCGAAGGAAATCGAAAGCGTTAAACCACGGATGCACACGGATACACGCGGATGACAATCTGAGAAGAACAATCCAGGGACAACGCGTCCGGAAAAATAACGATCGCCGCTAGCAATCGGCTTTTGAAATCCCTAGCTCTTTACGTCTATATCCGTGTTAATCCGTGTCCATCCGTGGTTCCTGATGGGGTTGGCCATCACACCAGTTTGCGGAACTGCGCCGAAAACGTAATCACGTCGCTGGTGGCTGACGCCGGATACGCCGCGCCGCCGGTAAATTCCGCGCCGCTCGATCCGGTGGTGTATCCGCGCATTTTCCAGTTGTTCGCCGCGGCGCCCTGCTGCATCTGGTACTGATTGGGAGTTCCGCCCTGCACGGTGAAGCCGGCCTGCACCGGCCCGAACGCCGGATCGGTCATGCTGGATTCGACGGATTCGCCGCGCGCGCCAAGCTGCCCGACCAGCTGCGTCCAGTCCACGGTGTCGCCGCCCGTAGGATAATTTCCCGAAAGGTGCACCGTCCCAAACGCATAAATCTGTGTCCCGCCCGGATCCACATCCGTAAGCGTAAGTGTCACCGACATATTCGCCTCCCAGTAGGACAGGCTTCAGCCTGTCTGGTTTAGATCGTGTCCGGCGCAAAAGAAAGCAGACAGGCTGAAGCCTGTCCTACTTTGGCGACCGCCCGGGTGCCGCACTCTTCACGCTCTTTGTGAAGGGTGCGGGTTTAGATGTTCCCCAACAAGTTTCAATCGTGTGAACTCAAAACCCGCACCCTTGAAACCCGCAAGGGTGCGGCACCCGGGTTTGAGTCCTTGTAGGCACTAACCCCACAGACTGAAGTCTGTGCCACCAAAGCCGCAGGCAACACTTGCAGTCGTCCCGCACGAAGACCGGCGACCGGCAACTGGTTTTCACCAGTCACCGGCCACCAGTCACCAGTAACGCATTTATCTCTAATACCCACTCGGCCGCGCCAACGCATCGATGAAGCTGCCGCTGCGAGGCGAGTCATTCCAAACCTGAAACCCAGTGTCGAAGTAAAAAATGAACGAGGCCGAAACGCCACCGCTAGCCCCGTAAATCGGAAACACGGTTTGTCCGCCGACTTCAAAAAAGTCGATGTCCTTCATCACCGCGCGGCCCCAGTGCGACAGATCCAGGAAATCCACGCGGGTCTGATCGGCGTTCACCGAACTCTTGATCGGAATTCCGGACATGGTTTTCTTTCCCGAAAACAGCATGTCCAGATCCGAAGCGCGTCCGCCCGGGCCTTCCTTCACCACCTGCGAAACGGTGATGCCCAGGTTTTCCCAGGCATGTTCCTGCTCCACGCTGGTGTAGGCGATCAGTTTTCCGAGTTGATTGATGCCCAGTGCCTTGCGCACCTTGTTGATGGCCAGCCGCACGTGTCCGGGAACCAGCGCGGCGTTCCCCGCGTTGACGCGCGGCGTTTGCAGTTGCTGTGGATAGGTGGCCCGGTTGAGGTTCAGCCAGGTGCCGGTGGTGGCGTTGTTCTGGTGATACTTGATGCCAAAGAGCGAAACCGGCGAAGCGCCGGTGAGCCCGTCATGCACGATCACGTCGTTGACGGAAGTTCCCGCCGGCACATTGTCCACGGTGATGGTCTGCGTCGAGGAAATCGGATCGGCCGCGGTCACGCTGGAAACCACGCTGGCCGCCACGTTGCGGTTGGTGGTCAAAGTCGGATCGTAAATCTGGATGGTCTGCCCCACGTACACGAGCGCAGCGCCCGTGGGCACGGCCATGGTAAACGTATTGCTGGCGATCGAGCTGATGGTGCCCAGCACGCCGTTGCCGGCGGTCTGAATCACTTTGTCCAGGAACGCGCGAAACTGTTTCATGCCGCTGGCGATTTCGCGCTTCACGGCATTCTCGATGGCCTTCTCGCGCGAGTTGGAAGCGTACTCGACGAGCTTGGTAATCTGCACCGCGAAGCGGAAAAAGATCGGCGAGACCTGCGCCACGTCGTACGTCGAGCCCGAACCGAGCCCCAGGTCGCCGCCGTCCGCGCTGTAGCTGCCGGCCTTGCCGCCGGGAATCAACTGCAAGGGCAAGCGCATGTTGCGCGAGCTGACTTTTTCCACGTCCCCGCGCTGCTGAATCATGCTGAGTAAAACATCGTCGCGCTCGTAGAGCAGGGGCACTTTATCGCGCACCTTCTCCAGTTGCAGAGCAATTGTCTGCGCATTATTTTGTTGTGCCATTATGAGTTCTCCTTGTTTCTATAAGTATGAGTGCGGTATGAACGGAAGAAATTTGCGTGGCCTGGTTTAGTAGGACAGGCTTCAGCCTGTCAGGTTTAAATGTCCGCGAGCCCCAAATCAAAACCAGACAGGCTGAAGCCTGTCCTACTCACATTCCCAAAATCTGCTCATCGCTCATCGCCGCGTAATTCACTTCCCGCGGCGACATCGCCCGCAGCGGCATCGAATCCAGAGAACCGCCCGGCGCGGCAATATCCACCCGCGAAGCCGCCGCAGCCTGCCGCTCCGCTTTTCTGCGCGCCGTATTCAACACCGAACCAGTCCACTCCCCAATCACGCGCCGCGCCACGCTCGGCACCAGCTGCTTGGCGCGACCCGCCAGCAACGCCGCAACGCTCTGCTGTTCCGCCTCGCCAAACCGCCGGTCGCGCAACACCGCCGCCACCTGCTCGGAGAGCGCCCGGTCCGCAGCCAGCGCGCGATGCACATCGTTGAAAATATCGTCGCCGATCCGCCGCGCCGCGCCCTCGGCCACATCCTCCGGCAAAACGCGCGCTAGCGTCTCGCGAATCGTTCCGCGCACGTCCCGCGCAACAGCATCGTTGGTAGCCCGCTCAAAACTGGCATAAGCCGCGGGATCGAACTGCGGCGCCGCCTGGCTGGTGGGCTGTGACTGGTGACTAGTGACTGGTGACTGGTGATTCCCGGCCGCTGACTCCGGCTGGGTAGAAGGCGCCGGCTGACGCTCAGGGTTTTGGGTGCCCCATCCTTCGCCGTTTTTGCGAAGGGCTTGCCCTGAACTCAAGTGAAGGGTGGGTGTGGCGTCAAAACCGTTTACAACCTGACCGCCGTAGCTCTGCGCCTCCCGGCCTCCCGCGCCCATCCCGGAAAGCACTCGAGCCGCCTCCGCAAACAGCGACCGGAACGCCGCCGGATTCGCCCGCGCCAGTTCAGCCACCACTTCCGACTGCGCCCGCGCATCGCCGGAAAAAAGCGCCGCGTCAATCCGCTCCACCGAAGCAGTCGCCTCGCGCAGCGAAGCCACATCCCGAACGCCGCCAGGCAAAAGCTCCTTGATCGCGCGCGCCTCGTCGGCCACCGCTCGAGCCTCCGCCGCCGAAGAAAATGCGGCGCGAAATTCCTGATGTTCGCGCCAAAGCTGCTGCGCCTCCGGTCCAGCTTTCGGATCGCCGGCCAGCGCGGCCATCCAGTCCGGCATTTGCCCTAACGACCTTTGCTCCGCTCGCTCGGCTTGCCCAGCTTGCGCCGGCGCATCGCCCTGCGTGGTGTCATTCTGTTCACGCTGAACGCTCTCTGCGAAGTGAGGGCCGCCTTTGCCCGAAGAATCCCTCTTGGTTGTTGCGTCGTCGCCATCGTGAGCAATCGAAGAGGGATTCTTCGCGTTGCTCAGAATGACAGCGTGTTGGCTGGGCGCAGCCGAGCCAACCGGTTCCATCCCCAGAATTTCCTCGTCCGAGAGATACCCCGAACCAGCCGCGCCAGCCTGCATAGCGCCACCAGAAGCGCCAGTCGCCGCGCCATTTCCCATATCCGTCCCAGCCCAGTCCAGATCGACTTGCGTTCCACTGCTCATCGTTCACTCCTCAATCGATCCTGAGTTCTATCGCAAACATCCAGCTCCGACGGAATGGTCGGCGCGAAAGTGGCACAGACTTCAGTCTGTGGGGTTCCATCAGTGCTACCGAGCCTGCCAAGCCTCGACTCCCACGTCGCGAGAATTCGCAGCCAGCCTCTCACCATCCGAAACCCCACAGACTAATGTCTGTGCCACTTTCAACCACTCTGAAAATCCCGTGCTACACTGCGCGAGTCGCAATGAATCCCGCCAAATCAGCGCTGCTCGCCGGCGCGCTAACAATTCTCACCAGTACGTTGGCCTCCGAGTGGGCAACATCGTCGCGAGCAGCCATCGCAGACCAGATTCCTTTCGCGGCCCTGATCGCCGCCGTGGCTGGCCTGATCATCTGGCTGACCGGTTGCGTCATGATTTGTCGCAAAGCATCGGCTGCCGCGCTTTTTGGAGGCGGCGCCGCAATGCTGATTTTTCTGTCCGGAGGCGGCTCAATCGTCGATCACCTGTGGCCCAGCATCGGTGTCGGTGCTCTCCTGGTTCCGATGGCCGCCTGTTTTATCGGCGGAATGATGTTTATTGTGGTCGGGATTTTTCGCTCGGGCTCGAACTAGCGTCGCCGCCGGCCGCATACGCCAAGCCAATCGCCCGCAAGTGCATCTCCGCATGAGCCCGCACGTTGGCAAACCCCGCCGGATTCTCAACCCGCGCGATCTGCCCCGCATCCGAATTGGCCCACCGCCGGCACTCCTCGAGCTCCACCACATGATTGTCAAACAGCAAGTCCACAGGGACAGAGGGTTCCAGTAGGACAGGCTTCAGCCTGTCGCCTTCCACCCCAGTTCCCAGACCACCCGCGTAAGCCGAGCCCATACTCGCACCGCCCGGATTGCTCGCTGCCGGCGCAGTTCCTCCAGCCGTGGAATTCGTGCCAAGCTCTGACGGAACCCGACAGGCTGAAGCCTGTCCCACTAGGAGCACATCGATTTCGCGCAGCTGCTTATTCCGCGAATCCTCCCCAGGCACCACCAGATCCGACAGCCCCAGCAGCCCCTTCACGAATCCAATGTTGGAAGGATCGGCCAGCGCCTGCTGGATCATCGGGTCCGAAGACGCCATCAGTTGCTGCACCACCGCCCGCTGCTGCGACTTCATCCGCGGGAAAGTTTCATCGCTTTCCGGATGGGCCTGAATGTTGCCCTTCAAATCCGCCAGACGAATCCAGCGCGACTCAAATTCCCCGCCCGGCCCGAGAATCGGAATCTCGGCATCTTCCGGCCGATTTTTCCTAAAGCAATCGACGGACAACAGCATCACGTCGGCATAAAAAGTTTTCAGACGCCGCCACACTAAGCCCAGACGCCCGAGTGCCTGGTCGCGAGCCATCGCGTAGCCTGTCGCGGTTTTCTGCGACTCGATCTCGCCGCCAAACACCGCGGGAAAAAGTCCGGTGAGAAATTGCGACACCGGCCCCATCAATTCCTGCTGGTGCCGCACCAGATCGGGAGGCACCTGCGCCGGCGCCGGCTGAAAAAACCCCGCAGCCAGCGGCTGTCCCGGACGCGCTCGCGCCGGATAGTGCGCGGCCGGCTCCGCCGTCTGATTCGCCAGCGCATCGAAATCCAGCACCTGCGGATCGGCGTAGATCGGCGGAATGCCGTACTCATACGTTTCCGCCTGAATGTTGGAGAGCGTGTTGTAGCGTTCCTGAATCTGCACCAGCGAATCGCCCACCGAAGGCCGGTTCTGTCCATCGCCCGGCAGCGCGTGCATCACCCGCCAGCGATCGTCCATCGATTCGTTGCGCGATTCGCAGTACGTGTCGCCGGCATACGCGACGTAGCAGCCGTCGGGAAACAGCGCCAGCAGCGCATCGCGCACCGCTTTATCTTCGATCGAGTAAAACGCCCACGGACGGATCCACGTCCGCGAAAACGTGATCAAATTAAAGAGTGCGTCGCCCGGCTGCGTCAGCGGCAAACCCTGCGAGATCGCCACGCGCGTCGAGCGCGCATAAATTTCATCCGCGCTCTGCGGGCCGCCCATCTGGATTTTGTCCGCCGCGAGCGGGTAGCTCGCCTTCAATTTCGCGCGATGCACTTCCATCGACCACTGCAGGTACGGATACTCGTGCATCTCGTTGGCCCACACCGGAGTGTTCAGTTCCAGCCCGCCCACCACGGAAATCACTTCCTGCCCATTGGCCACGCGCCGCACCCCGGTAATCAAAGGCACCGCCACACGCGGCGCGGGAGTGAAATGTTCCGGCCCCAAAGCAGCACCGCACTCCCGACAAATCACCGGAGGCAGCAAGCCCGCAGCGCCACCAGTGGCACAGACTTCAGTCTGTGGATTTCTGCCACTTAACCCAGATTGAAAAGTTGTGCCAAGCTCTGATGGAACCCCACAGACTGAAGTCTGTGCCACTGAAGTCTGTGCGACTGGGGGCTGTGCCACTGGAGCCTGCTCTGCCCCGCACTCCGGGCACACGTACGCATCATCCCCCAGCGCCACAAAATGCTCTTCAATCACCGGCTCCTCGTGCGAACCGAACCGCGCCGAATCGGCCACGTACCGCACGTACCCGCCGATTTTCCCATCAGTCCACAAATAAAACGCCACGCCGGTCAGCAAATGCTGCACGCGATTATTCTGCTCGACGAGGTCGCACACCTGCGAAGCCGCCCGCGCCGCCGAAATATCCCCGATCGATTGCGCCGACTGCGGATAAAATCTCGTGGCTGGAACATCCTGCGAAAGAATGGAAATGAAAGACAGCCCGAACGCCTGGTAAAGATTGGTGACAAACTGGTAGCGTGGCATTTCCGCCGCCGCGCTGTCATCGTACATCTTCGATTCATACGGCAAATGCCAGGTCATGTCCTGCGGATTCCACCAGGCATACTGCAACCCCTGCCAGAACAGGCGCGCCTGCCGGATCCGCCGGATCTCATGCCGCCGCGCCACCATCCCTTCCTGGCGATACTCCACCACCAACTCGCGCAGAGCGTTCACCAGGTCCGGCCGCAATTCCTCCAGCCGCTCGTTGTTGGGTCCAAGCGCCAGCTTAGCCAGCGCCTCCTGCGCATTGGCAGCAGGCTTGCCGTCAACACCCAATGGAGCGCGAGCGGACATCGCCCGCTGCGGGCTCGCGGCCCCATCCAACGGCGCCACGAAACCATCGTTCGGCGCATCCGTGCCACCATTCAAGATCGCGATATCGTCAAAATTAGTCATGATGTTTTAGTAGGACAGGCTTCAGCCTGTCAGGTTTAAATGTCCGCCAGCCACAACTCAAAACCAGACAGGCTGAAGCCTGTCCTACGAAATACGAAGCCATATCCCTGCACCCCTCGCCTGTGATAGAACACCCACTCGCTTCAGCGAGCGCAAAAGCGCGAGGAGGAATCGATGGGTTTGCTCTGGTGGATTATCGTCGGCCTGATCGCCGGTTTCCTTGCCGGAAAAGTGATGAAGGGAGGCGGCTTCGGCGTGCTGATGGACATCGTGATCGGCATCGTCGGCGCCATGATCGGCGGCTGGCTGTTCGGCATGCTGGGAATTTTCCCGGGCGGCGGCCTGATCGGCTCGATCCTGGTAGCCTTCGTAGGCGCCTGCATCCTGCTATGGCTGGTGCGCCTGATCAAGAAAGCGTAGTAGGTTTCTTGAAGATGCCTTCGTGGATGTCTTTGTAGGGCACGGCTTCAGCCGTGCCATAGAGTTCGCCGAATCGTTGCGGCGTTAGCCGCTGGCCTGTCCCGCAGCGAGTTGCCAGTTGCGCTATTTTTCCGCCGCACCCTGGCCCGCCGCGAATTCCCGCTCCCGCGCAATCTGCGACCAGGTCCGTCGCCGCACAGCAGCCAGCCCCACAGCCCCGCGCCGCGCCTCATCCTCCGGCAAAACCGGCGGAAACCCGGCAGTCCCCAGCAAAGAATTAACCAGCGCCCGATTCTCCGCCCGCAAACGAGCCAGGTCCTCCTCCAGCATCAACACATACCGCGACCGCAAATGCCGCCCCAGCCAACCCACAAAAGTGTGAAGCATGTTTTCAAGTAGGACAGGCTTCAGCCTGTCAGGTTTAGATGTAAGCCCGCCCCCAACCTAAACCAGACAGGCTGAAGCCCGTCCTACCAATCCCCCAAACGATCTGTTAGCATGTCACGAATAATGCCACCTGAAACAATCTACTACCATCGCCACCTACCCCATTGGCAACCCCGGGGCGTAGACCTCTTCATCACCTGGCGTCTGCACGGATCCCTGCCCGCCGGATTGCGCCCGCCCAAGCCCATCGAAGACACTGGGAAACACTTCGCCAAGGTCGACAAGCTACTCGATCAAGCCCGCACGGGCCCGCTGTGGCTGAACGACCCACGAGTGGCTGAGACTCTCCTCACCGCCCTGCACACCGCACCATCGCGCCAATTATTTCGCCTGGCGGCCTACGCCATCATGGTCAATCACGTCCATATCCTGCTCACTCCCTTGGCACCGATCGGCGAAATCACTCGCCAGATCAAAGGCGCAACCGCACGCCAGGCCAATCTAATTCTGCAACGAACCGGCCTTCCGTTCTGGCAAGACGAATCCTTCGACCACTGGGTCCGCAATCCCGGCGAATGGCAGAAAATCCGCACGTACATCGAACGCAATCCAGTAGCCGCCGGCCTGGTAGCAAAACCCGAAGACTGGCCCTGGTCCAGCGCCGCAAAAGTAGGACAGCAACAGTAGGACAGGCTTCAGCCTGTCAGGTTTAAATGTGAGCCAGCCATAAATGAAAACCAGACAGGCTGAAGCCTGTCCT
>DATGJQ010000056.1:0-38543 GCA_035295105.1 Candidatus Acidiferrales bacterium
GCCTCGCGGCGGCCTGACGGAAATTTGCGGCCCTCCCTGTTCCGGCGGCACCAGTCTTCTGGTTTCGGCTTTGGCCGCGCGCACTTCCAGCTCCGAGGTGTGCGCGCTGATCGACGGGTGCGACTCGTTCGATCCGCATTCCGCAAAAGCCGCGGGCGTCGAACTGCAACAGTTGCTGTGGGTGCGCTGCCGGAATATCGATCAGGCCTTTCGCGCCGCGGATTTGCTGATCCAGGGCGGCGGCTTCGGATTGATCGCCCTGGATTTGAGCGGGCTGCCTCCGGAAACCGTGCGCCACGTGCCGCTCAACGTCTGGTTTCGTTTCCGGCGCGCGGTGGCGGATACGCCGACCATCCTGGTGGCGCTGGAGCAGGAATCGAATGCCAAGACCTGCGCGTCGCTGGTGCTGCAGCTGGCAGCGGAGCGGGCGCACTGGCTTAGCACACTGGGGACGCAGGAGGCCGGCGATCCTTTGCGGCATCCGCCTTCGTGCCTGCTCGATCATTTTGAGCTGGGTGCCGACATTCTGCGGTCGCGGATGGGCATCGCATCCCCTGAATTAAAAACAGGAACTTCGAATGAGGCATTTCCTTCCGTCTTGCATTTGAAGAATCCGGATCGCGATGCAGTTTTTATCGCCCAATCGATTTGGAGTTTTCCGTAGCGGCTTAAAGTGGCACAGACTTCAGTCTGTGGGGTTCCATCTGATCTTGCCTGACGATGCGCAATCTAGCTTGCTTCGCGATGCGCCGCCGCATATGGGAGCGGAAAGCCGCAGACTGAAGTCTGTGCCACTCAAATCCCGCGCTTACGGCACGGCTGAAGCCGTGCCCTACAAAGATTTCTGATGGTCACACAGCCGGGTGCCGCACCCTTGCGATTTTCAAGGGCGGGTTTTGCTTCTGGCTGTTTGCGCCATTTCAACGATTTGATGACCGTTGCCATTTCGCTGGGAGCGCCGCGCTGGCCCATCCGGGGCCGGCAATTGGGTATTTATGGTTTTTGCTGCGATTCACATTCCGGATTTTTGGGTGCAGGCCGTGGCCCGCTTCGAGCCTGCGCTGCGCGGCCGCGCCGCGGCGCTGTTGGATGGCATTCCGTCCCAATCAAAAATTGTCGCCGCCAATCCGGCTGCCTTAGCGTGCGGCATTCAGCTGGGTATGTTCAAGGCCTTGGCGGTGAAATTTGAAGGGGTCGAAATACGCCATCGTTCTCCGGGAAAAGAGGCGTCGTCGCATGCCGCGTTACTGGACCTCGGCTGGTCGTTTTCTCCGCGAGTGGAGGACACCGCGCCGGACACCATGGCCCTGGACCTGGCCGGCCTCGCTTCCCTGTTTGGCTCCCAGGAAAATATCGCCAACCAACTGACGCAGCGCGCCGCGGATCTCGGCCTAGCCGCCCATGTTGCCATTGCCCACAACCTCGAAGCAGCCCTGCTCGCGTCCCGCGGTTTTCCCGGAATTACGCAAATTCCGATTGGCGAAGAAAGCCGACACCTGGGCGCATTGCCTATCCATTTTCTTCCTGCCTCTCCGGAAATTCTGGAAACGCTGGAGCGCTGGGGTATCCGGGACTGCGCGGCATTGGCAGCCTTGCCACTTCTGGATTTATCGGAGCGCCTGGGGCAGGCGGGCGTTCATCTGCACGAACTGGTCCGCGGCACATTCCTGCGCGCTCTGGCGCTGGCCGAGCCCAGCCATTCCTTTGAAGAAGAAATGACGCTCGAAGATGCCGTCGAGGAACTCGAACCGTTATCCTTCATCCTCGGCCGCCTGCTCGATCAACTCACGGCGCGGCTCGATTCCCGGGCACTGGCCGCAAATTCCATCCACGTGCGATTCGAGCTGGATGCGGCTTCGCAAACCGATAACCCGGAATCGAATTTGCGGAATTCCTTCGCGCGCAAGGCGCGATCGAAACCGCAACGGCAAAAGCAATCCGAATCGAGCGCTCCAGCAAGCAGCGGCCCCGCTCCCGCAGCCGCGGCGCCATCCATCGCCAAAAACTATGAAAAAACGCTGACCCTGCCCTTGCCTCTGCGCGATTCCAAATTGCTTTTGAAACTGCTGCGCCTGCAGTTGCAATCCGATCCGCCGAACGCGCCCATCCAAAAAGTCACGCTGACCGCCGAGCCCGCAAAGCCCCGTGCCACGCAGGGCGGCCTTTTCCTTCCCAGCTATCCCGATCCGGAAAAATTGGAGCTGACGGTCGCTCGCCTCGCCAATCTGGTCGGCGATGCCAACATCGGCTCGCCGGAAATCGTCGACACGCACCGCCCCGGAGCGTTCCGCATCCGCCGTTTCGTGCCGCCGCACGATGCTTCCGGGAAAGCGGTTCCCTCGGAAAATCGCCGCCCAGCCATCGGCTTCCGCATGTTCCGGCCCGCGCCGCCGGCGCGAATCGAACTGCTTCACAAGCGCCCGGTGCTCGTTTCTTTTCTTGGCAAGTGCGGCACCGTGGAGGCCGCCTCGGGCCCGTGGCGCACTTCCGGCGACTGGTGGCGGGAAGACGCGTGGAAACAGGAGGAGTGGGACCTGGAAATTCTTTTTGAGGCGCCTGCGAATTCCAGCGGCCGCTATTCCACGTTGCAAGAACGCGAGCCGCAGCGCGCCCAGCGGCGCGGCATCTATTGTCTGTTTTTCGATTCCGTCCGGCAAAGCTGGTTTGTACGCGGAACTTATGATTGATGCTTGTGGGTCGTGGCTTTAGCCACGACATAAATCCCGTAGGGATATGCGGCTTTAGCCGCTGAGGTTCTCAGATGGGAACTCGCCCGCGCACTCCCTCAGGGGCTGAAGCCCATTCTTTCTAACGCTTTGATGTCGCGGCTGAAGCCGCGACCCACAAAGCATGCGTTTATGAAATGGCTTCTGGTGATCAAGGAATTCACGATTGAAGTACACCGAACTCCATGCGCGCTCGGCTTTCAGCTTTTTGGAAGGCGCCTGTGTGCCCGAAGATTTAGCGAGCAAGTGCGCCGAGCGCGAAATGGGCGCGCTGGCCCTTCTCGATCGCGACGGCGTCTACGGCTCTCCGCGTTTTTATCTGGCCGCGAAAAAACTTTCCATTCAGGCGCACATTGGCGCGGAAATCACGTCCGAAGCCGGATGGCGCTATGCCGTTCTCGTCAAATCCCGAGCAGGCTACCAGAATCTCTGCCGCCTGATTACGCGCATGAAGCTTCGCGCAAAAAAAGGCGAGGGCCATGTGCTACCCGAAGAAGTTTCCGAAAGCGCCGGCGGCCTGGTTTGCCTCACCGGCGGCGACGAAGGGCCGCTGGCCAGCGCGCTCACGCCCGGCGGCGGCGGATTCGATTCCGCCACAAAACTGGTGGAGCGCCTTTGCCAGCAATTCGGGCGCCGCAATGTTTACGTCGAATTGCAGCGCCATTTTTGCCGCGACGAAGAAGCGCGCAACCAGGCGGCGCTGGCCATCGCCCAAAAATTGAAATTGCCGCTGGTGGCCACCAACGGCGTCTCGTACGCGCACCCGGCCCAGCGCGAAATTCTCGACGTCTTCAGCTGCATTCGCCACCACCGCACGCTGGCCGGCGCCGGGCGCCTGCTCTCCCGCAATTCCGAGCGCCACCTGAAATCGCCCGCGGAGATGGCGCGCTTATTCGCGGACCTGCCCGAAGCCATCGCCAACACGCAATCACTCTCCGCGCGATTGCAATTCACCTTGAAAGACCTGGGCTACCAGTTTCCCAAATATCCTGTCCCGGGCGGCGAATCGCAAATCCATTTTTTGCGGGAACGTTCGCGCGAAGGCATGCTCTGGCGCTACGGAAATCAGAATGAAAAAGCGCGCGCGCAAATCGAGCGCGAACTGGCCATGATCGAGAAGCTGGACCTGCCCGGTTATTTCCTGATCGTCTGGGACATTGTCCGCTTCTGCCGCCAGCAGAATATTCTGGTGCAGGGGCGCGGCTCCGCGGCCAACAGCGCGGTTTGCTACGCGCTCGGAATCACAGCCGTCGATCCTGTTGGCATGGACCTGCTCTTCGAGCGATTCCTCTCCGAGGAGCGTGGCGAGTGGCCGGACATCGACCTCGACCTGCCGAGCGGAGACCAGCGCGAGCGCGCCATCCAGTACGTGTACCAGCGCTACGGAAAACTGGGCGCCGCGATGACCGCCAACGTCATCACCTATCGCGGCCGTTCCGCCGCGCGCGAAATTGGCAAGGCGTTGTCGCTCGATCCCGAAACCTTGAATCGCCTCACCGGCCTGGTGGGCGCCTGGGAATACCGCGACGCCAAGGACACTCTGGAACGCCAGTTCCGCGATTCCGGCCTCGATCTGCAGCACTTGACGATCCGCAAATTTTTTGATCTCTGCGTGATGGTGCAGGATTTGCCGCGCCATCTGGGACAGCACTCCGGCGGGATGGTGGTCTGCCAGGGGCAGCTGGATTCCGTGGTGCCGCTCGAACCGGCCACCATGCCCGGACGCGTGGTGGTGCAATGGGACAAGGAAGATTGCGCCGACATGGGCATCGTGAAAGTCGATCTGCTGGGCCTCGGCATGATGGCCGTGCTGGAAGATTCGCTGAAAATTATTGAGAAGGATTACGGCGAGGAAATCGATCTCGGCCGGCTGCCTGCGAACGATCCCGTCGTTTATGGAACCCTGCAAAAAGCAGACACCGTGGGCATGTTTCAAATCGAGAGCCGCGCCCAGATGGCGTTTTTGCCGCGCATGCATCCCAAATGTTTTTATGACATCGTCGTGCAGGTCGGCATCATCCGCCCCGGGCCGATCGTTGGCAAGATGGTGCATCCGTATTTGAAGCGCCGCCAGGGCCGCGAGGCTCCGGACAGCCTGCATCCCTCGCTCGAACCGGTTCTGGCGCGAACGCTGGGCGTGCCGCTCTTCCAGGAACAGTTGCTGCGCATGGCCATGATCGCCGCGGGATTCTCCGGGGGCGAAGCCGAGGAGTTGCGCCGCGCTTTCGGCTTCAAGCGTTCCGCCGCGCGCATGAAGGACATCGAAATAAAATTGCGGCACGGCATGGACAAGCAAGGAATTTCCGTGGACGTGCAGGACAAAATCGTTCGCTCCATCACTTCCTTCGCGCTGTACGGTTTCCCGGAATCGCACGCCGCCAGCTTTGCGCTGATCTCCTACGCCAGCGCCTATTTGAAGTGCCACTACCTGGCCGCTTTCACCGCGGCGATCCTGAACAACCAGCCGATGGGATTTTACAGCGCCGCGACGCTGGTGAAAGACGCCCAGCGGCACGGCCTGAAAATCAGGCCGATCGATGTGACCTGCTCGGACTGGCTGTGCACGCTGGAGCGGATGGCCAATCAGGAATTCCCTTGCGCTTCCTCTGCTTCCACACCGGAAAAATCGCCCGGCGAAAATGCGCCGTTTGCCGTCCGGCTGGGCTTGCGTTTCGTCAAGGGCCTGCGTGCCGAAACCGCCGCGGAAATTCTGCGCCAGCGCGCGCTTGGTCCCTTTGCATCGATCGATGACCTGGAGCGCCGCGTCTCCGCAATCCAAAAATCGGAACTGGTGACGCTGGCCGAGGTGGGCGCTCTGAATTTCATTCCCGGCAAGCGCGGCCGGACTACTCATCGCCGCGACGCATTGTGGCAAATCGAGCGCGCCGCCCGCCGCGCCGGACCCTTGCTGGAATCCTCCGATGCGCTGCAGACCAACGGCGAAGAAATCGAACGCGCCCCCGATCGTGAAAAAGATGGTGAGAAAGATGACGGCGGGAAAAATGAGAATGGAAAAAATAATGGCGCCGAAAATGGCCGGGCCGCGCCGGCCCTGTGGGATTCCGCCGAAAATCCATCCCCGCTCTTACAGATGACTCCGGAAGAGCGGCTGGTCGCGGATTTTCGCGGCACCGGAATGACCATCGGCGCGCATCCCATGGCCTTCCATCGCCCACAAATGAAAAAGCACGGCATACGCGCCGCCGTTGAACTCCGCGATCTACCCAACGGCTCCCAGGTTTGCATCGCCGGAGGAGTGATCGCCCGCCAGCGTCCCGGCACCGCCAATGGATTCGTCTTCCTCAGCATCGAAGATGAAACCGGCATCGCCAACGCGGTCATCACGCCGCAGCTTTTCGACCGCTACCACGTCCTCGTGGTGCACCAGCAATTTCTCTTGATCGACGGCGAACTGCAGAACCAGGAAGGCGTCGTATCCGTGAAAGCCGCGCGCATCCGTCCGTTGCGCATCACCCGCGCCAAAACCATTTCGCATGATTTCCATTGATCCGTTTTGTTTGTCCCTTCCCGCCGCGGATCCGAAACCCAGGAAAATCCAAACAAACATCCTCAATAGTCCAAAAGTCCCGGAGGGACGACAGAACGTAGCCCACCACGGCAGTGGTGGGTGCAGACGAGCCACGCGTCGAGCCCCGTAGGGGCGGCACAATGGTTTCCGAGTCTGCCGCCAATCTTTGTGCCGCCCTTACGGGGCTTGTGTCTTAGCCGCACACGATTCCCACCACTGCCGTGGTGGGCTACGTTCTGCCGTCCCTTACGGGACTATTATGGGGCTATCCAGATAAAAACCGTTCTAAAACGCCCCCAACACACCAAACAAAAAACATGGCGTCGGGACAGGATGACCGGCGCGAGCGGATCTTTCATTTCCGCTCGCAACCCTGATTGCCTCCGTGCGGCAGAGTCGGCAACTTTGGCGTCGCGGCATCTAAACCCTGCCAATGGAGAGGCGAGCTACGGCAATTGCACCGAACTATGCGTGTCTCACTCTGACGCCAGGATTCGCGTCAAAGGCCGTTTTCTTTTCCACTCATAATCCTTGCGCAAGAGCGCCTGGTGTTTCTTGCACTGCTTACAAAGTTCGGCAAACGCGACTTTTACGCTGGCGAGCACGTCGGCGCCTTCGCCCGTTGCGTGCAGCGTGCCCGTGGGAAGCGAGAGGTTGACGGTAAACGTGTAGCTTTCCTTTCGCGCGTGCTTGTCGATATCCGCGTGCAACTGCACCAGATCCGGAGCATAGCGCTTCAGAAGCTTTTCCAATTTTGCCGCTTGCCGATGGGTCTCTTTTTCGACAGGCTCTCGCCATTCCTCATGGGCATTGCGTATCGTCAATTTCATGGCAGGACCTTTCCCAGCAGGATTTGAAAGCGGGGTTACGTTTCGCGGCTGAATCCCGAAAACGCATGGGCAATTTCAGAATAGCAATTCGCTCCCGCCGTTGCAATCGGGCGATTCCTGAATGGCGATACAAAGTTTCAAGCCGGTTTTGCGGAAATTGGAGCCGCCGGAACGGCGTATTCTTCGGAGCGTTTGGACACCCCTGCAAACGTCGCAGACGATTTGGCGAGAAGCCGGTTCCACAACCGGCGATCTGCTACGGAAAACCTATTTCTTGAAGAGATTCTCAAACGCCTGCCGGGCGTCGAGCGGCCGTGAAGAAGCGCGTTCCGGCGCGGGCCCCGGCCCCGCTTGTGGCGCCGAGGGCGCCGTATCCTTCTCGATGGTGGTGCGAAATTCGTAGAAGGTGCAGTCGTTGACCTGATCCTTGCGGGCGATGCGTTCGGGAATAGGCTTCATGCATTCAAAGCGCGCCGCGGTGTCAAAGTAGGCGCACTGCTTGCAGCAATGCAGCTCGAAGGCGCACTTGGGGCATTTCCCTTTGGGGTCGAATCCGGGCTGCAGCACCGTGCCGCAGTTCGAGCAACGCGCGCGGGTGATGGTGCCCACCATGCGCGGGGTTCGCGGCCCGATCTGTTCCTGTCGTGGATGCCCTTCGTGATGCTGGCGTTTTTCTTTCTTCTGAGGCTCGTCGGAACTCTGATAGCCCCTGTGCTTATACTTCCGGTCCAAGTAAACCTCCGCGGGGGATGCCCAATAGTACTCTGAATAGAAAATGCCAGTCGAATATTAAGTGAACCTGCAAATCAACTTAGGAATCGCGACACGCGGATGAATGACCGTTCGCGGGCTGCCGCTTACGATTCTTTTGCCCAGAGGCGCGCGAGTCCTTCCGCGGGCAAGTCCGGCTGCAAAAATTTCCTTGGCGTTCCGGCTTCGGAGAGAATCGCTTCAGCGGCCAGGTAGCCTGAGCGGACGGCTCCCTCCATTGTGGACGGCCAGCCGGTCAATGTCCAGTCCCCAGCCAAAAATAAGCCGGCCAGCGGGCTTTTCTGCGCCGGGCGCCAGCGATCCGATCCCGGCGCCGGCGAAAACGTCGCGGACATTTCCTTCACCACCGTTCCCTTCACCAGCACGGCCTCGCGCGTCGCCGGCAGCACGCCGCGCAACTCTTCCAGGCACATCGCGATGATCTCCTGGCGCGTGCGGGAAGTAAGGCCGTACGACGCGCTGATCACCAGCTGCAAATATTGCCCGCCATTTTCCGCGGCTTCGCCAGAGAGTTGCGTCTTGTTGAACACCCACTGCGTGGTGCTGTCCAGCAGCGTCAGGAATGGTTCGCTCATCACTTTCCGGTCGAACCACAAATGCACTCCGGTGATGGGCGAAGTTTTCAAATGGCGCAGATTGAAAAACACCGGCTCGCTTTCGACAACTGCATTGGGCAACAGCTCCGGCAAGATGTCCTGCGGCACCGCGGCCAGATAATAATCCGCGGTCTCCACCGTTCCGTCTTCCCTTTCCAATCCTTCGACGCGGCCGTCAACCACCAGGAACCCGCGCACCCCGGCGCGCAACTGGACTTCGCCGCCCTGCGCGGCCAGCGATTTGCGGCATCCTTCGTACAGATCGCCAAGCGGCACGCGCGGAATGCCGACGCGATAGCCGCCGCGCGTCGAAAGAAACGCTTTCCAGAACACATCGATTCCGTAGCGGGCGTCGATGCGGTCGAGTTCCTCATCCAGCGCGCTGACCAGAATCACTTCCCAGAACCGGCGAATGCCCCGCTCGGTCTGCCGGTGCTTTTGCAGCCACGCCAGCATGGTGACGTTTTCGCCTGCGACGCTCGCCGCAAGATCCGCCGGCTTTCCGCCGCTGCGCGCAATGCTGAGCAGCGCCTGCGCGATGGCGCGCTTGTCCGCCCACCCCAGTAGCGGATAGGACGCAAACGCCGGACTCATGTGCAAAGGCGGCGGCAGCGCCACGGAAGAGATTGCGCCGCGCTTCCCGTCCGGAGCGGCGAACAGGAGGCGGTCAAAAAAACGAATTTGATTCGCGGCGCCAACCCGCCGGTAGAAATCCTCGAGATTGGTGCAGCAGCCCAGGGTCACATGCTGGCAATTGTCCACGTGCTCGCCGCCGGGCAGCACGTAAGACGCAGCGCGGCCCCCGAGGTGGGGCCGCTTTTCGAGCAAACGCACGCGGAAGCCGGATTCAGCCAGCGCGACGGCCGAGGAAAGGCCCGCCAGACCGCCGCCGATAACGATCACGCTCTTCGAGGACATTCGTTTGGGAATACCAGCCCAGCCGCGCGCGCAGCAGGATCCCGGTTTTTTCCGGAGTGCTCAGCCGCACGCGTTCGGAGAACACATCATAACCGCGCGTCTCGATCCGGCGCAGCAAACTGCTGTAAATTCGCGCCAGCGCCCACAGCGCCGCGCGCGCGTCGGCGTGCACCAGCGGAATCAATTGCGCGCCTTCATGATAAAAATTCCAGGCGCGCGCGGTTTCAAATTCGAGCAGGCCGCGCATTTCGGGAGTCACTGGGCCGGCTCTCAGCGCCTCCGGGCGAACACCGAATTGCCTGAGATCTTCCAGGGGCAGGTAGACGCGGCCCATTTCGTAGTCGCCTTTCACATCGCGAATAATATTGGTCAGCTGAAAGGCAATGCCCAGCTTTTCCGCGAGGTCCGGAGCGTGTGGATCGTCAAAGCCGAACACGTGCAGGCAGGTGAGGCCGACGGTCCCGGCAACGCGGTAGCAATATTCCCGCAGCCGGTCAAAGGTGGGGTATTCGCCGACGGTTAAATCCATTTCCGCGCCGGAAATCAAATCGTGAAAATAGCGCGGCGGAATCTGGAATCGTGACAACGTGTCTGCAAAAGCCGGAAGAATCGGATGGCCGGATACTTCGCCCGCCACAGCGGCGTCCAGCGCCGCCCGCCATCGAGCGAGACCGCGCTGCTTGTCCGCGGCGCTGCCCACGGTGTCTGACACATCGTCGACCAGGCGCATAAAGGCGTACAGCGCGCACAACGCGTCGCGCTTGGCCGGCGGCAACATGAAAAACGCATAGTAGAAATTGCTGGCGGACGCGCGCGCCACTCGCCGGCACTCCGCGTACGAACGCGTCACGTCGTCGCGATTGCCTCGCAGCATTTTTCCGGCGTCCGGACGCGCACAACCGCCGTCGACAATCGCCAGCCTTCCGCCCACCGCAGGCACGGCGGGAACAGCAGGCGCGGTCGGTTGCGCAAAACCAAATACACGCAGCACGAGCGCTTGCGCCAGAAGTTGTAGCTGCTTCGATTTTGAAATCGAAGGCCGGTGCTGGAGCGTGTTGTAGCCGACGCGCTCGATGGCATCGAGAACCGCCAACCCGCCGCGGCTGAACATTTCGATGTCCACGCGCAGCGCCGAATCAACGCTCGCCGCCAGCGGCATCCCCTCCGCAAACAGTTGACGGGTGCGCGCAATCACGTCCTTCATCAGCGAAACGTAACGAGGATCGAATCGCCGCTGCACGATATCCTCTTCCGCAAGACTGTGCGTCGCGAGCGCTTCCAGCGGAATGTAGATTCGTCCCTTCTCCAAATCGCGCGTCACGTCCTGCCAGAAATTCGCGAACTGCAACGCCGTGCAGGTCGCGTCGGAAAGCCGCTGGCGCTCCGCATCGCGATACCCGCAGAGATACAGCACCAGCCGCCCCACGGGATTCGCGGAATATCGGCAGTAGGCGAACACGTCGTTCCAGGTGGCGTAACGTTTCACAGTCTGGTCCTGGCGAAACGCAACCAAGAGGTCGGAGAACGGCTCGATGGGAATCTCGAGCGCGGTAATCGTTTGGCGGAGCGCGATGAACACGGGATGCGCGGGCTCGCCCGCGTAGCAGTCGCGCAATTCCTGGTCCCATTCATTCAACAGCGAAAGCGCGCGCGTGGGATCGGCAATTTCATCGCCCAAGTCGTCCGCCCAGCGGCAATACGCATACAAATTGTAAAAATGCTGGTGCAGCCGCCGCGGGAGAAGCCAGGAAACCACGTTGAAATTTTCGTAGTGATGCGTGGCCAGCCAGCGCGTATAGCGTTCAGCCTGCGCCACCGAACATCCGGACGGCGGGAGCCCCTTGGAAATCTCCAGATCAGCGGGTATTTGCATGGTGCGGAGGCCAGTGGCACAGGCTTCACGGGCTACGGAAAAGTCTTGTCTTGTCATTCTGAGCGAAGCGAAGAATCTCTCTTCGATTTCAGCACGAGAAAAAACACAGAGAGATTCTTCGCTTCGCTCAGAATGACAACGTCTTAAGGTTTTCCGCAGTGTGGTCAGCCCGTTGGCCTAAGTGCCGGGCGGAAAATCAAACCCAACAGGCTGAAGCCTGTTCCACTTTTACGGAATTACCGCGACTTTCATCTCACCGTTGCGATACTTCATGTGCTCGAACATTTTCGGAAGATCGGTGAGCGGAATTTCCGCGTTCACGAAATCGCTGGAACGAATCTCGCCGCGCGACACGCTCTCCAGCGCTTCCCGGATGAACCGGGGCGTGTGATGGAATGTGGACTTGATGGTGATTTCCGAGTAGTGCAGCGCGTTGGGATCGATCGCCACCTGCGTGCCCCGCGGGCAGCCCCCGAACAGGTTGACCGTGCCGCCGCGGCGCACCATTTGCAGCGCCCACTCCCAGGTCTGCGACGTGCCCACCGCTTCGATCACGGAGTCTGCGCCGCGCCCGCCTTCCGTCAGTTCCCGCACCGTCTGCGCGGGGTCGCTGAGGTCCGGCGCGATAAAGGCCGCGCGAGCGCCAAACTGTTCGGCCGCGCGAATCTGGTTCGGCCGCTTGCCGAGGGCGATCACTTTCACGCCGCGATTCGACAAAACGCGAATGAATTTCAATCCGATCGGCCCGCAGCCGATCACCACGGTGGTATCGCCCGACTGAATGCCGGTCTCATGAATTCCGCGCAGCACGCACGCCAGCGGCTCAACCATGGCCGCATCCTGAAACGAAACGTGCTCCGGAATCACCAGCATGTTCTGCCGCACGATGCGGCCCGGGATGCGGATGTATTCCGCATAGGCGCCGTTGTTGAACAGCAAGTCCTCGCACAGGTTGCTCTGCCCCTTGCGGCAAAACAGGCAGACATTGCACGGCGCGGAGTTTGACGGCACCACGCGAGCGCCCACTTTCAACCCGCCGTTCACATCGGCTCCCAGAGTCTCGACGACTCCGGCAAGTTCGTGGCCAAATACCGCAGGCGGCGTGATCATGCGCGCGTGGTATCCGCGCTTCCAGACTTTCAAGTCCGTGCCGCAGGTCAGCGCAACTTTTACGCGGATCAGCGCTTCATCTGCGGCGAGACGCGGAATGTCGATGCTCTCGATCTTCAGGTTCTCGCTGCCGTAAAGAACCGCAGCGGTCATGTGACCGTTCTTGCTTCGACCGTTTTTGCTTACGAGATGTTCTGCTGTATTCAAGGATGAATCACCACTTTTAATGATTCTCCGACTGGACGAGCCGCCAGTTGTAACGCCTTGTCCATATCTTCCAACGAAAACCGGTGCGAGATCAATTCTATCACTCGTAACCGATGCGTAAAAATCAGCCGCGCGGCTTCCTCGGCCCGGTCGATAGCGGCGCTGTAGCTTCCCAGGATTTCCTTTTCCTCGACGCCCACGGTCGCCGCCGGAAACTCAATTTTCATCAGCGGATCGTTCTGCGCGAACAGGAGCACGCGCCCGCCCGGCCGCACAAGGCTGAGCGCATCGGTCAGCGCCGCCGGTATCGGCACGGCCACCAGCACCACGTCCGCCCCGCGCCCCTCGGTGCGTGAACGAATTTCATCCGCCAGCTTTCCCTGCCGCGGATCGACGGCAAGATCGAGCCCGAGCGACAAGCTCTTGGCGCGGCGCTCGGCCATCGGATCGCTGCCGATTACCGTCGCGCCCTCGAGCTTCGATAGCATGGCCAGGAGCAGCCCGATAGGCCCGAGTCCCATCACCACGGCCGTTTCGCCCGCGGCCACGCGCGCCTTTTCCACGGCCTTGATGCAGGTGTTTACCGGCTCGATAAACGCCGCTTCATCGAAGCTGATGTCATCGGGGATCGCCACCATGCCGCGCTCCGCAACCCAGGGCATGGCGCGCACGAATTGAGCGAATCCGCCGCCGTTGGGATCGAATCCGGCCGTCAGGCCCACTTTTTTGTAGGCCGGGCACTGCGAAAACAGCCGCCGCTCACAATAAAAACAGGATCCACACGGCACGTGGTGAAAACTCATCACCCGGTCGCCCAACTTCCACTTCGTAACGCCTGCGCCCACCGCCACGACCGTTCCGGAAACTTCATGCCCGAAAATCTGCGGCGCCGCCACGAATCCGTACTCGATTTTTTTCAAGTCCGTGCCGCAAATTCCGCAGGCCGCGACGCGAATCAGCACTTCTCCCGCACCGATCGCCGGCACGGGCACGGTTTCCACCACCACGTTACCCTTGCCGCGGTACACCGCCGCGCGCATCGTGGACGGCACGGGCTGCGCCGTTCGCGGAGTCTCGAGGATCGTTCCTGATTGGCTCATATCGCGCCTACCGTATCCTGCTCGATGGGAATCAGGCGCTCAGCCATGCTTCCCGCAAAAGCGTCCAGAAAATCGGCCAGACGCCGCGCCGCAAATCGCGAGTCGCGCGCCAGTTTCAGAAGGTCCGGCAAACCGGCTGGATTCCGCAAAACCTGGGCGAACACGCCCATCACGCGAATCTGCCCCTGCGCGTCCCGCGCGAGCTCGAAGTCATAGGGCACGTCGAAATCCGCCGTATCGCTGACAGCCCGAATGGCTACCGCCGGAACGCCGCAGCGCGCCGCTTCCGCGAGTATCGTATAGCTCTCCATGTCCACGGCTTCCGCCTGCACTCCCAGTTCCCGCTTTTGCTCGGACTTAGTGACCAGATTCCGCGACGTGGCCAGGCGCTCAATCTGCCGCGCGCCGCAATCCACCGCCGCAGCCAGCAACTCGCGATGGCTGGCTACCGCCACCGGCTCCCCCAATTCGCTTACCAGCCGCGCCGCCAGAATATCTCCGGGCTGCGAGCCCGTTCGCAGCGACCCTGCCAGGCCGGTGGAGATGCAAATGTCGGGCCGGAACGCAAAGCACTTCTTTGCGGCGGTCTGCGCATGCTCCTGGCCCATCCCGGTCAAGATGGCCCGCACCTGCGCCCCGCCGAAGGCGGCTTCAAACACCGGCGCATCCCCGGGAACGCGCATAAAGTTCCGTCGGCGCTGCCACGGCGCGAATTCCGCCCGCACCGCGAATGTGACCAGTATTTTCATGAACTCCAGGCCCCATCTATGCCGCGCGCGCGCCGGCAACTGCCGGAGCGCGCCCTGCGGCGGCGTAACCATTCGACTCGTACCAGGCGACCGCGCGGCCCAGGGCGGCTTCGATCGGCCCAGCCTCAAAGCCCAGTTCGCGCACGGCTTTTGACGAATCGACAAACATCTTGTGGCGTGCCATGCGCACGCCTTCCAGCGGAATCTGCGGTTCCCTGCCCAGCAGTCGCGACACGCCGGTATCCACGCAGCCGGCGGCATAGGCCACAGCATACGGAAACTTCCATCGGGGTGCGGGCCGCCCGCTGGCCGAGGACAGAATGTCCAGCATCTGCTTCAGCGTAAGATTGCGTCCTCCCACGATGTAACGCTCCCCCACGCGGCCACGCTCCGCGGCCAGCAAATGTCCCCAGGCACAATCTTCCACTGGAACGAAGTTCAATCCCGTATCTACGTACCCGGGCATCCGGCCATTCAAAAAGTCGACGATAATTTTTCCGGTCGGTGTGGGCTTCCAGTCACCGGGGCCCACAGGTGTGGTCGGATTCACGATCACCACCGGCTGGCCGGCTTTCGCGGCGCGCAGCGCGCACTGCTCCGCCTCAAACTTCGAGCGCTTGTAGTTCCCGATCATCTCGTCCACGGAGGATTGCGTCTCCTCGTTCGGCAAAACTCCTTCGCGCGGAACCGCGATCGTGGCAACCGTGCTGGTATAAACGAATTTCTCGACGCCCGCCCGCTGCGCCGCATCCAGCAGATTTTGCGTGCCGGTCACGTTCGATTCGTAAATTTCCAGGGGATCGCGGGCCCACAGGCGGTAATCCGCAGCAACATGAAAAACACGGTTTACGCCCGCAACGGCGCGGTCAAGCGACGCGCGATCTCGCAGATCGCCCGTGCATCGCTCCGAGGGAAACCCTTCGAGCGCGCGCAGATCGCTGGATGGGCGCACCAGCACCCGCACGTTCTCCCCGCGTCCTGCCAGCGCGCGGGCGACGTGGCTTCCGAGAAAGCCGGTCGCTCCGGTAACCAGCGTTTTCATAGCACTCGCAGTCTTCCGTCCGATGATATCAAATCCGTGTTCGACGGCGGCGGAGGCATCAGCGTGGTGCTCCCGCCGGAAGGCCCGCTCGAAGGCGGCTCATTCGACGCATTACGATCGGGATTGCCGCCCATATGCCCGCCAAATTGCCACTTCAACATTGTCCAGGTGTCGCCCAACTGGCGCTTCGCGCCCAGCACCGGAGTGGTTTCAAATCCCACGTGCATCATGCAGTTGGCGCAGCGCGGATCGTTTCCGGGGCCGTATTTTTCCCACGGCGTCTGGTCGACCATCTCCTTGTAGGAGCCGTAGTGATTGTCGGTGATCACGTAGCAGGGGCCTTTCCAGCCGCGCGGATTGTAGGTCGGCGTGCCCCAGGCAGTGCATTCCAGTTCGCGCCCGCCCTTCAGGAAATCCAGGTAAATGGGCGAGACCATCATGTTGTATTTGTCCAGCAGCGTCGTAGCCTCGCGGAATTTCGCGCGGATGTCTTCGCGCGTCATGAAAATGTCCGTGGTCTGCACCGCGGAGTATCCGTACGCGGGAGCAAGCATGTAGCCGTCCACCCCGAGGGTATCGAGGTACGCATACAGGTCGGCAATTTCGTTCAGATCGGTCTCTTTGTAGATCGTGGTGTTGGAACAAACCAGGAAACCCGCGGCCTTGGCGGCCTTGATCCCTTCGATCGCTTCGCGGAACACGCCGTCGCGCTCCACGCACAGATCGTGCGTCCTCTCGAGCCCGTCCAGATGCACGTTAAAGAAAAAGCTCGAAGTGGGCTTGAACTCATGCAGGCGTTTCCGGATGAACATGCCATTGGTGCACAGAATAATGTGCCGCCCGCGATCCAGGATCTCCTTGGAGAGCCTGCCGATCTCCGGGTAGATCATGGGCTCGCCGCCGCAAATCGAGACGATGGGCGCGCCGCATTCATCCGAAGCCGCCAGGCACTGCTCGACGGTCATGATTTCGTTGATCGTGGACTTGTACTCGCGAATGCGCCCACAGCCCGTGCACGTCAGGTTGCAGGCATGCAGCGGCTCCAGCATCATGACCATGGGAAATTTCTTGACCCCACGAAAGCGCTGGGTGGCCACGTACTTCGCAAGATTCGCGGTCATTTTGATCGGATATCTCAATGCACTCTCCTAAGCCTTCTGCCGTTCAAATTCCTGCGGCCGCACCGTCAGCCCGCAGAATTGCTTCACCCTGTTTGCCACATTGCGATAACGCGCCAGCGCATACAACGGAAAATAATTACGGTAGAGATGATATTTCAGATAAAACACGCACGGAAACCCGGTTCCGGTGAATTCCTTCTCTTCCCAGGAGCCATCGGCCTGCTGCTGCTCCACCAGGTGATTCACAGCCCGCGCGATTGCCGGATCGGAGGCCTCGGCCGCTGCCAGCAACCCGATCAGGCCCCAGGCGGTCTGCGAAGCGGTGCTCGCGCCCTTGCCCTTCAGCGCAGGGTCGTAGTACGAAGCGATGGATTCGCCGAAGCCGCCGTCCGAATTCTGCACCGACCTTAGCCATCCCACGGCTCGCTGGCAGTAGTCGCGCGCGGTCAGAGCGACGGTCTCCAGCGCGCGTAGCACGCCGCTGGTGCCGTATACGTAGTTTACGCCCCAGCGCCCGAACCACGGGCCCTCGCCCGTCTGGTCCTTGAGCAAAAATCGAACCGCGCGCTCGACGACCGGATGCGAGGCCGGCCAGCCATAGCGGCCCAGGCACTCCACCACGCGCGCAGTCACGTCCGCCGTGGAGGGATCGATCATGGCGTTGTGGTCCGCAAATGGAATCTGGCACAGGAATTGACGGTCGTTATTGTGATCAAACGCGCCCCAGCCGCCGTCATTGTTCTGCATGGCCAGCAGCCAGGAAAGGCCGCGGCGCACGGCTGCTTCCATCCGCGGCTTATCGGGATAATCCACGCGCTGCAACGCCATCAGCACGAATGCGGTGTCATCCACATCCGGAAAGAAATCGTTGCGGAATTCAAACGCCCATCCTCCCGGCATCACTCCCGGAGTTTTCAACATCCAGTCGCCGGATCCGCTGATCTGCTCCTTGAGCAGCCAGGCCGCAGCCTCAACCAGCGCCGGATGATTCGGCGGCAATCCCGCTTCTTCCAGCGCCACCATCGCGATGGCCGTGTCCCACACGGGGGATACGCACGGGGCGACGCGAATCGTGTCGCCCTCTTCGATTTCAAATCGCGAAAATTCGTCGATTTCCCGCGCCGTCAGCGGATCGTCCGGCGAGTGGCCAAGAGCTACCAGGGCAAAAATCGCGTTCATCATGGCTGGATAAATGGCCGCCAGCCCTTCGGAACGCTCCAAGTGCTCAAACATCCACTCACGGGCCTGCCGCAGCGCCCGCTGCCGCAGCGGTTTCCACGGCACGCGCTCATACAACTTCAGGCCGCGGTCCAGCGCCAGAAAGAAGTTCCGCCAGCTGAAAAGCTCCTTCGACCAGCTCAGGGCCGCCGCTTTCCGCGACGGATCGCGGTACAACTGGTCCACTGAAACGCCACCCGGCACATTGAAGCAGGGCTTATGGGCGTACAAAATTGCCAGCGGGATCACGATTCCGCGGGTCCACGACGACATTTCATAAATATTAATCGCGAACCAGTTGGGCAGCAGCATCAGTTCGGGCGGAATCGCGGGAACCATGTCCCATCCAACGGCCCCAACAAGCGCGAGATAGAACCGGGTATATGAATTTGCGGATTCCAGGCCGCCGAGTTCATGCACTCGCCGCGCGGCGCGCTGCAGGTGATCGCATTGCGGCGCATCTCCCGCCAAGCGCAACGCCACATACGCCTTAATCGTGGCATTCAGCTCGGACGGTCCGCCGTAATAGATGTTCCAGCCGCCGTCTTCCAGTTGACGCCGGCGGACGTAGTTGGCGAGTTTGGCAATACGGTCGGGGTTAGCCTTGTTGATGACTTGCAGATAAAAAATGTAATCCGATTCGAGTGTGGTATCGGCTTCCAGCTCTCCGACCCAGTAGCCTTCAGAAGCCTGCAAGGAAAGGAGATAATTCACGCCTCGATCGATGGTCTCGGACAGACGTTCGGAGAGCACGGACAGAGCACGGCTGGAGCGCGCCACGCCGGGCTGGTCAAATTGAACGCGTGTTCCTAGAGCCATTGGTTATGCCCAAACCTCACAAAAGCTTTGATGCAATTTGATTGGAGAGGGTTCTCGCGAATACACCAAACCTGCGCCCTCAGTTATGCCAAAAAAGATGTGACTTGGGATGCTTCCGACAACCCCGGCGCCAGACGTACCAGCCCGGTCCCCAAGCACCAGTACCTGGATTTCCCCACGGGTATTATGTTCGGTCTTCAAACGCGGGTCAACAGGGGATTCGGATTCTTGTTCATTTCGAAGATAGCCCCTTTGGATTCAATAACCCATGCGTCCTATCCGGTTTTTTGTAGAAGCCGTTCTTCGAGGCGCTTGATCCTTTCTGCCAACTCCGGAAGCCGGCTGAACCACGCAAATTGCTTTTTGAATTTATCGAGCGGCCGCGCCGGAGTTCCCCAAACGATTTGCCCGCGGCGCACCACTTTTCCGGAAGGAATTCCGGCCTGCGCCCCAACTAACGCGTCATCCTCGACGCCGCAGTGGTCCGCGATTCCAACTTGCCCGCCAATCGCGACATTTCTTCCAATGGTCGAAGACCCGGATATTCCCGTCTGTGCCGCTATAACCGTGTTTTCCCCGATGCTCACGTTGTGCGCCACGTGCACCAGATTGTCCAGTTTTGTGCCTGCATCGATCACCGTGCGGTCCAGCGATCCCCGATCCACTGTAGCGTTCGCGCCGATTTCCACATCGTCGCGAATTTCCACATCCCCCACCTGTGGAAATTTCCAGCGTTTGCCGCCCTGCGACACATAGCCGAAGCCGTCCGAGCCGATTACGGCCCCGGAATGCAGGATGACGCGATTCGCCAAGCGTACGCCAGCGTACAGTGTCACTCGCGGATAGAGCCGGCAGCCTTCCCCGAGCCGCGAATCGCGTCCCACGAAACCAAACGCGCCGATTTCGGTTTGCGCACCGATTTGCACATTCTCCTCAATCACCACGTACGGGCCAACGGCAACGCCGGAGGCTAGTCGCGCCGATGCGGCGATCACGGCGGTTGGATGAATCCCGCGTGCGATTGGGGCCGGGGGAACCAGCCACTCAGCTGCGCGGGCGAAGGCCACCTTTGGATTCGGTATTCGCAGCAGGATCTTTCCCGGCAGCGCAAGGTCTGGCGCGATCACCACACACCGCGCTTGGGATGCGGCGGCCTCATCCAGATGGCGGGGAGAATCCACGTAGATTAAATCCCCTGCGCTTGCGGAGGCGGGCGACGCTACTGCGGTCAGTTGTGGCGTACCATCGCCCTCGACGGTGCATCCCAGGAATTCGGCAAGTTCCTTGATCGTTCGTGCCATAAGCGCTTTCCCCCTCGAACTACCTTGAACGTTTCGAATGCAGCCCGCGCGCTTCTGCGAACCCCGTTGCAGCGCGGCTATTGGTAAATCGGCGGCTCGCCCGGCGGACGGGTTTTCCACCGGCGATGCACCCAAAGCCACTGGTCCGGATAACGCCTCACGTAATTCTCGATCACTCGCGTAAACCGCTGCGTATTTTCGCGAATGTCCGTGGCATCGTCACCGGTGCGGACCAATTCAACCTCTGGATCGAAACAAAGCCGGTACTTTCGGATCGCCTCGTCCCAGTGCACGAATACCGGAACCACCGCGGCTCCCGTATGCAGTGCGAAACGCGCCAGGCCCGCCGTGGTACAGGCCGGAATGCCGAAGAAATCGACGAACACCCCTTCCGTGACCTGCGTGTTCTGATCCGCCAGAATTCCGACCGTGCCCTTGTCTCTCAAAACCTTCAGGACCGCGCGCGCCGATTGATTTTTATCGATAGGCTGGTTGCCGTTCAGGCAGCGGTATCGCGTGATCAGCGCGTCCACGCGCGGATTGTCGATGGGCCGCACCAGAAAGTGCAGTGGATTCCCGTACAGCGCCTGGGCGTACGGCGCCATTTCCCAGGCGCTCATGTGGCCGGTGAGAAACAGCACGCCATTGCCGCGCGCCTGCCCGTTCGCGAAATTCTCGAATCCGTCGAGCAGAATGACGCGGTCGATGTTTTTCTTAGTGTGCTTTGGAAAGTGCGCGAATTCCGCCGCCATCCATCCCAACTGCCGCACCATGCCGCGAATGGCCGCGCGGCGCTGCTGGTTGCTCCATTCCGGAAACGCCAGCTTCAAGTTTTCCGCTGCGGCGCTTCGCAATCGCGGCCGCATCCAGAAAAGAAACGCCGCCGTGCGCGCCCCGACGAATCTCGCCAGCGGCCGCGGCATCGCTCCAATCGTTTTCAGCAGCAGCCACAGCGCTGCGTATTCCAGGCGTTCTCGCACCGCAGGATTATAGCGGAAGAACGCAACACGAGCGGCGCGCGCAAAACAAGCGGGGCGCCCGCCGCTTGCTACTGAAAACCAACTCTTCAGATGCTAGACTCAACCGTTTGAATTCCACCGCTCCAATCCGCTCGCGCGCCGCCAAAGAGGGAAGCTTTCAAGTTCCACTCTGGAGCGTGCCGGTGATTCTGGTCCTGCTTTACGTCTGCCTGTTCAGTGGATTGGGCGCGCTGGGTCTCGTCGGCCCCGACGAACCGCGTTACGCGGCCATCGCCCGCGCCATGGCTGACACTCACGACTGGATCACGCCGCGACTCTGGGGCACGCCGTGGTTTGAGAAACCGGTGCTCTACTACTGGACCGCCGGCGTCGCCATGCGTATTTTTGGCGTCAGCGAATTCGCCGCGCGCCTGCCCTCCGCACTGGCCGCTTTGCTCGCGGTGGTCGCTGTCGCTTGGACAGCCCTGCGCTCCTACGGATTGGGCGTAGCCTGGTACTCGCTGCTGATGCTTCCCACCTGCGTTGCGATGGTCGGCTTTTCGCGCGCGGCTAGCCCGGACATGCTCTTCGCCGGACTTTTGACCGCCGCAATGGCCGTGGCCAGCGAAATGCTCCAGAAACCAAAGCCCGGACCGTGGCTGCGCATCGCCTTCGGATTTTTTCTTGGAGCCGCGGTGCTGGCGAAAGGCCCGGCGGCCGTGATTCTGGCGGGAGGCGCGACCCTCCTGTGGGCCGCAATGACCCGCCAGTGGCAAGCGCCATTTCGTTTCCTGCATCCGCTCGTCATCGCCGTCTTTTGCGCCACGGCGCTTCCCTGGTACGTTTTGTGCGCGCTGCGCAATCGTGATTTCCTTCGTGTCTTCATCTGGCAGCACAATTTCGAACGCTACCTGACGCCGATCTTCGAACACCGGCAGCCCTTTTATTACTATGGCTATGTTTTGCTGCTGGCGGCCATTCCGTGGGTCCTGCTCCTTTTTGAGATTGCCGCCGCTCTCTTCAAGCGCATCCAAGCGAAGCGCACACCGGAATCGATCGATATTTTTTTGGCGAGCTGGGCGGTGTTTCCGGTGGTGTTCTTCAGCGTTTCTCAGTCGAAGCTTCCCGGATACATCCTCCCGGCGATTCCTCCGCTCTTTATTTTGCTGGCGCGCTCGATCGCGGCACGAATTGGTTCGAACTCAAACGCCGTGCGTCTGAGGCTCGGTGGAACGGGAGTTCTACTTCTCATAGCGGCAGTTCCCCTGCACGCTGCTTTACGTGCGGGCACATTTCCTCCCGGATATTTGCCGGTGCTGATTACGGTTTTTTTAGCTGGAATCGTTACGACGGTACTCGCTTTTATGTCCCGTCCAGCAGCGGCCATAATGAGCCTGGCACTTTTCGTGGCCGCGGGCATAATCGTTGCCAACTTCACGGTCTTGCCCGACCTCGATAGTCAGATTTCATCGCGTTCGCTGGCGAAGATTCTCGCCCAGAAAGGAATCTCCGCAGAAAACCTCTCGGTCCATGAACTCCCAAGGGCCTGGAAATACGGCCTGGACTACTACTTCAATCGTGACTTGCCGGAGTGGGCCCCGAGAACAAGCGAACCGCGATGGATTTTAAGTTGGAGTGGTATCGATCCCGAATCTCAGAGGCAGTACAAACTGGACGACATCGAAATGCCCGACACAAATACTCGAACCGTCTTTCTCTACCGCAGGCAATAGCAGGCTGCGGAAAAACTCACAACTGTCATCCCGTTCACGGAGAACGTTCTCGGTGAACCGAAGGGCGGGGGTTGCCCGAGGGATCTGCTTTTTGCCTTACTTTTGCGGAAAAGCAGATCCCTCGCGTTGCTTCCGAATGACCACAAAAGGAGTTTCTCCGCACCCTGAATAAATGTGGCAGTCTCGCGCCTGCCTCGTCCCTGAAGCGAATTTTTTGACAATTAACAAACACCGCCGTGACAACCTCTCCCGGCATTCGCTGCTATCTCTCTGCGGCAGAACCCCTCGAAATCGGCTCAGCCCTCCGGGCCGTCCCCGCGCGGGAGTCCGCATTTCGACACTCCAAGTGGAGAGGTGAAGAATGAAGCGTGCAGTTCAGCTGCTGAAATCGCTCGTGCTTCCGATCCTCGTATTCCTGGCCCTTCCGGCAATCACCTCGGCGCAACACTACCAGCAGACCAACCTGGTCTCAGACTTGATGGGCATGGCGCCCTTGACCGACCCGAACTTGAAGAATCCCTGGGGAATCACCCGCAGCGCGACCAGTCCGTGGTGGGTCTCCAACAACAATTCCGGCACCTCCACTTTGTACACGGGCGCCGGCGCAGCCGTTCCGATCAATGGCACCGGATTCGTCACCGTGCCGCCGCCTGGATTCGCTCCCGGCACTTCCGCGACGCCCACCGGCGTCGTGTTTAACGGCAGCGCCACCGACTTTCTTTTGAAGACGGGCAAGTCCGCACATTTCATTTTCGTCACGGAAGACGGCACAATTTCCGCCTGGAATACGGGAACGTCCGCTGAGTTGGAAGTGGATAATTCCGACAACGGATCTTCGCACGGCGCCGTTTACAAGGGCGCGACGTCCGGCGAGATCAACGGCAAAAAGTATTTGTACGTCACCAATTTCCGCCACGCTCGCGTAGAGGTCTACGACACCACTTTTAAGCGCGTGCATCTTGGCGAAGACGCGTTCGAGGCAGATTGCGACCGCGACGATCGCGACAACCATGGAGATTGCGAGCGGATCCCTGATGGCTTCGCGCCATTCAACATCCAAAACATCGGCGGCAGCCTGTTCGTCACCTACGCAAAACAGGACGGAGCCAGGCACGATGATGTCGCCGGCGCCGGGTTGGGATTCGTCGAAATCTATTCCCCGCGAGGGCGGCACATCGGGCACCTCGAGCACGGCAACTGGTTCAACTCTCCGTGGGGCGTGGTATGGACCACTCGCGACTTCGGCGAATTCAGCAACTCCATCCTGGTTGGCAATTTCGGCAGCGGATGGATCGCCGCATTCAACGGCTTCACCTACAAATTTGAAGGTTTCGTGAAGAATCCGGACGATTCGATCATGACCATCAACGGCTTGTGGTCGCTGACCTTCGGAAACGACGGGTCGGCCGGGCCGGCCAACACCTTGTTTTTCGCCGCAGGCATCAACGACGAGTCTGACGGCCTGTTCGGCACCATTACGCCGACCGACGGCCTGGACGGCGACGAAGAATAATCGATCTCGATGATTGTTTGGGAGTCCCGCATCTTTGCGCGTTGCAAGGATGCGGGATTTCGTTTTCTCGCGACGTACTTAGTTCCCTGCGGCGAGCGGCAAATTCACCAGGAAGAAACTCACGATGCGGTTTTCGTAGTTGCGCTTCTCATCATCCGGCATTCCAGCGTAATTTCCGTGCTGCAGCACCACCAGCTCATGCGGCGGCTGCGAAATCCGGTACAGCTCGGAGGTTGACGCCGCGAGAATCGGCTCATCCGGCGATTCCAGATACAACTGCGCCACGCCGGACAGCTTGGCGATTCGCGCGTTCACCGACGGAACATTTTTGTACTGGGAGTTCATCCAGCCAAACACCGACTGGGACAACCGGGTGACGAACGGAACCGACCCGAGGCCGGCGCGGCGAAGCTGCAGCGCCACCATTTCCTTCGGGCTGCCATACGGAGACTCCGCGGCAATCGCTCGCACGCGGTGATCGCCCGTGGCTTCCGCCAGCGCCACGTAGGCGCCCATGTCCACGCCCCAAAGGCCGAACCGGTTGGCGTCCACATCGCCTCGATTGGCTACGGCGTCCAGCGCCGCGCGCAATTCGTTCACTTCCTGCAGTCCCAGCGTCGAACGCCCGCCATTCGAGCCGCGCGCCGAAAAATCAAAGACGAACACGTTGTACTGCTGGTCCTGCAACGCCGAGGCCATGGTGATGATTTCCCCGCGGCTCGACCCAAAGGACGGGCACAAAATAATTGTCGGCGCGGATTTCAATCCCGGGAAAAACCAGCCTTCCCTCGGCCCTTCGCCGCTCACCGTGAAATTCAGCGTGGTTGGATGGCCGGGAAAATTCTGCAGATTCATGTCCGAACGGCTGCGCATGGGCGCTTCCATCCGGTTCACCATGTAGAGGGAAATCGATCCTGCCGCCAGCAATCCAAAGATCGCCAGAGCCAAAACCATAATGGCGAGCTTGGTGTACCACGTTGTCGGATATCGAAATTCGGAGATGAAACCCATGCGCTCGGATTCGAAGCCTGGAGCGAATTTCCACTCCGCGAGTTTATCCGCGGGAGCTGGAAACGTTTTCGCCCGGCACGCGAATGGTAACACAAGGCACTGTACCTAAGGACAGCCGATGCAACCGGTGTTTCCCAAGCACATCCGGCACCGTAAGTGAATAATGTGATAAAAATGGGTATGCACGCCGTAAGCCAAAGGCTGGGTGCCAGCTCCATGCAGATTGTCGATCTGCGCCAATTGTCTTCCTGGCAGCTCGAACCGTTGCTGGCCGAAGAGGCGCAGCAGTGGCGCGAGGACCTGCGCTGGGACTATCGCGGCTCGACCGAACTGATCAAGAAATTCGTCGACGCCCGCTCCCTTACTGGTTCCGCCATCCTGGAAAACGGACGCCCGGTGGGCTATGCGTTTTACGTCCTGGAAGAGCACAAAGGACTGGTCGGCGGCCTGTTCGTCTCTCCACGGTATTCGCAGCAGGAATTAAGCCAGCGGCTGCTGACCGACACGCTCACCACGCTCAGCGGCATCCCCAAACTCGAGCGCGTCGAAGCCCAACTAATTCCCTTTGGCTATCAGCTTGATCCGGTGCTGACCGAGTACGGTTTCCGCCTCTACATGCGTCAGTTCATGATCGCGCCGCTCACGCCCAACTCCGGAGAAGCGATGGACGTTCTTCCCGGCCTGATCCGCGAGGGTCCCGGTGCCGGACTGATCCTGGAGCGATGGGACCATCGCTATTTCGAGTCCTGCGCCCGGCTGATCCAGCTCGCCTACGCCAACCATGTCGACGGCGAAATCAACGATCAATATCGCAGCGAATCGGGCGCGCTGCGTTTCCTGAAAAACATCATCATCCTGCCCGGCTGCGGCCAGTTTCAGCCGGAAGCGTCGTTCGTCCTGCGCGCCCCGCACGCCAACCACCTGGTCGGCGTGGTGCTGAACTCCCGCGTTTCCGACGGCGTCGGCCACACTACGCAAATCTGCGCCATGCCCGGCTACCAGGGCCACGGCCTGGGACGCCGCCTGATGGAAGCATCGCTGCAAGCGATGCGCGTGCGCCACTTCACCACTGTCTCCCTCACTGTGACCTCAGGAAACGAGCGCGCCGTCCGCCTGTACGAAAAGCTCGGATTCACCACGGTGAAGAAATTCGCCGCGGGAGTCTGGACCGCGTTTTAGCGCTGCTGCAAAAACCAGCCGAGTTTTTGACTGCGGAACAATATTTTGTTTTGTCATTCTGAGCGAAGCGAAGAATCTCTCTTCGATTTAAGCGTAGGCAAAGAAGCACGGAGAGATTCTTCGCTTCGCTCAGAATGACAACGTCCGTTCCGCATTTCTGCCTCCTCCCGCGCCCGGTGCCACGCCGGAAACTTCCCCGCCGCCACCCTTGCTGACCGCTGACCGCCTTGCCATACTTAGAATCATGCGTGGCAAGTCGATTCCCGCCCTGGCTGTGCTCTCTTTGCTCGTTGCGGCAAGCGCGGCGCGCGCCGATGAAATTGTCTTGAAAGACGGCACCAAAATCAGCGGCACCATCGTCGGTTTTGAAAACGATTCCTTCCGCGTCGAAACCAGCTACGGATTCGCCCTGATCCGCAAGGACAAGGTCGCCGACATCAGCATCACCGCGGCCAAGAAAGAAACCGAGCCCAAAACAAAACCGGCACCGCCTCCAGAGCCGGCCGCCGCGCCGCCGAGCGCTGAGCCCGCTGTTGCCAAAGAGCCCGCCGCCGCGCATTCTCCGGCCGCGAGCGCGATCGCGCCCATGCGCGCTCCGCTCACGACGCCGATGTCCGCGAACGCTTCCGCGAAGCCCGAAGTCACCGCTCCGAAAATAAAGACCGTAGCCGCAGCCGAGCCCGCTGCGCCCGTTCAGCCGCCTCCTCCGCCACCCGCTCCCGCGCCCGTCGTGATTCGCGACGAAATTCGCGGCAATCAATACGTGAATCTCACTTACGGATTTCAGATGTACAAGCCGCCCAGCTGGGACTTGATCCCGGCCGCGCGCAAGGCGCTGCCGGATGCTGTCGCCGCGCTTGGCACGAGCGATGAGACGACGTTGATGGTCATCGGCCGCGCACACGCCAAGGATTCACTCGACGCGCACTCTGCCAACACGGAAAAAGACCTGCGGGATGTGTATGAAAATTACCGCCTGATTTCCACCCGCCACTTGACGGTCGCCGGTTTTCCGGCCATCGAGCAGCGCTCGCGCGGCACCGCCGACGGCCGCGACTGGTCGGTGATTCTTCTGACGCTGTTCAAGGGAAGCGACGCGTACACCCTGCTCGGAATGACCTACGCGAATTCGGACCTGATTCAATTTCAGGAAAACGTAATCGAAAAAGCGGTGACCAGCCTGACCTTCCAGTAGGACAGGCTTCAGCCTGTCAGGTTTAGATTTGTGATGAACGCACATCTAAACCAGACAGGCTGAAGCCTGTCCTACGTCTGCGTCACATTCACTGTAACGGTGTGATATCCAGTGGCCCCGTCCGGCCATTCGCCAGAGCGCGACGCGGTCTGCACTTTTCCATTCGCGTCCGTCGCGCGCACCTGAATCTCATGTTTGCCGCTCGGCGGATTGGCCCACACGTAGCGCCAGAACGCCCACACCTGCGACGGATTCGGATTGCTGAAAATCTGGCATGGGTTCCACGACGCGCCGCCGTCGGTGGAGATTTCCACTTTCGAGACACCCACCGCGTTCGTCACCGCCCATCCGGTCACCACAAAACTCTGCCCGGCAATCTGCTGCGCTTCGTGTGGATCGTCGATCACCGATTGCAACTGCCGCTCGCCCGTGTCCGACCAGCCCATCCATTCCCAGTATCCGAGATGGCTTTTATCGACAAGCTCGATGCGCGTCAGCCATTTCGGAGTCTTCATGCCGTAGATTCCGGGCATCAGCACGCGCAACGGAAAGCCGTGGACACGCGTGAGCGGTTCGCCGTCCATGTCATACGCCAGAAAATTTGCGCCGCGTGAAAGTCGTTCAATCGTGTGGCCGGTGGTATAGCCTTCGGCAGCGTACAAAATCGCATACTTCGCATTCGGCTTCAGCCCGGCGCGCTCCAGCAGCGGATGCAGCAGCGTTCCGCGCCAGTTGGCGGTGTCGATCAGGCCGCCGGCAATTTCGTTGGAAATACATTCCAGAGTGAGCGTCGTTTCGTACGGCGCGAGCTTGCGGATATCGTCGTAATCGAAATGCAGCGGGTCGGTGACCAGCCCGTCGATCGTCAGCGACCACTTGTTCACATCCACCGCGGGCTCGCCGTGCGACGACGTGATGTAAAACTGGTCCACTGGGGCGATCGCGCGCAGCGCCGCTTCCGGACCGAACTGCTCGTAGCCCTTGACGTTGACGTGGCCCGCGCCAAATCCGTACGCCAGCGCGCGGTATACGGCATACGGGAGCAAGAGCCCCAGCCCTGCTCCTCCGGCAATCGAAATGAATCGGCGCCTATCCATATGGCTTTCCTCGACTGTACCACCAATATGAATTACGTAGGAAAGGCGGGCCTGGATGAGATGGCAGGGCCCCGGGAGCGCGGCGTCCAGTCTGAGGTTTTTTGCTGCATTGTTGCAAGTTTAGTATATAATCCGGCGCACTTACTCCAGACTGGGGAACCGCAAATGTACTTATCCGGGAACTTGCCGTGGCGGTGGGCTGTCTTCGTCTCCGTACTCTGCGTATCGCTTTTTTTGAGCGCATGCGGGGCCGTCGTCGGAGGAAATTCTCCGGGCCCGGGCCTGCCGCCGCAATTCACGAGCACCCCGGGGACTGCTGCGAGCCAAGGGTCTGCCTACACGTATCAGATCGTTCTCACAACTGCGACAAGCGCAGCGACTTTGACATTGGTTACCGCTCCCTCCGGCGCCACTCTAACTGGCAACACGCTTACCTGGACGCCGTCGGCGGCGCAACCTCGCACTTCCAATCAATTTTCAATCACCGCCACCAACGCTGCCGGAAATGCCACACAGTCGTGGACGGTGATTCCTTCCGGCACGGTAACAGTAAGCTGGGTGAATACCGACTGGACGCCCAATGGAACCTCAATGGTTCCCAACAAAATCCCACTGGCTCAAGTGTGGGTTCCGCAGCCGGACGGCTCGTTCCTGCCGGTGCCAGGAGCCGAAAATCCCGACGGATCATTCAGCATTCCCAATGTTCCCGGGGGCTATTACTGGCTGGAAGTCGGCAGATTCTTCTACTGGACGAGCAACAGTACTTTCGATCTGGGAATGGACGTCAATACGGCAGCGACATTCCCTCCCACGGTGAGTCCGTCGAGCACTCATCTCATTTTTAATTTTGCGGGTCTTGACCCACTGCAAGCACAGGATGAATTGGGCTTCTTCTGGTTTTTGTCGCCGCCGTTCACGCTTGATTTCGACGGCAGTTCGCCTGCAGGGGCGACTTCGCTGACCACGGGCATCCTGATCAGCACGAATATCGACTTCTCGCAATCTGGTGCGGCGTTTCTCCTGCAGTATGAACCAGAAACAATAGGCACTCTCAGCGCCCTGGCGCTCGGTCCCGCCGTAACATTACCCAGCTTTGCGCTTACGAACGGAACCTCCAACACCATCAGTGGAACGCTCGCTCCTTCGCCGCGAAATTCCTTCGACCTCAACGTCAAGGGATCGGCATGGACGCCACTGTTTGCCGGTGCGGGGCCTGGCACGATCACGCAGGAGGGCGCAGACCTGGAAGTCGCAGCACAGGCGTACATGACCGATCCCCACGTGCTGTCGACCTTCGGACCATCGATCCCGCTGGTAGCCGGTCCACGGGCGTCTGCGCTGTCACCATTGGAACTACCTTCAGCGCCGGCATGCTTTGTTTCCGGACCAGCCAACCCGGCACTTTCGGCAGCCGGTCCACCCTATCCGCCGCTCACGTCCGACCAGGACTTCGGGACAGTGCAATACGGCGACCCCTTCGCATCGTCGTGGCTACGCGTTTTTACTTTCTGCCAGACTGCACTCGTCCCGCTAGCGATACCGGGTTCGACGACCCCGGTGTCATTTCGAATTGTCGATAAGCAAAGCAGCGGTTTGCCGGCCTCGCAGATTTCGCCGCTGATCGGCCAGGTTCAAAATCCAACCATCAACGGCATGAATTTATTCCAGCCCGCTACCGTTGCCGCGAAGAGCATCACCCTGAGCTGGTCCGCCCCGGCGGGCACCGCGCCGACAGGTTATAAAGTTGAATCTTATTTCCCCGTGTCGTTGAACGGCGCTTCCGCATATATTCCAGGTCCATTATTCTACACCACAAAAACGTCATGCTCGCTGCCGTTCGTACAGCCAGGCCAAACCTACGTGTTCGTGATCACTGCCGTTCTCGACGGGGCAGCGAATTTCGAAAGCCAGCCCAATCGCTCGGCGCTTCCTACTGCAGCCGTTAGCGTGGTTTCCGCGCCGATTCTCATTGGCAATTGAGCATCGCTTTCGCCGCACCCACAGCTAGCTGAGATTGACAGCAGCAACGGCCTGGCATATGGTTCTGCTCAAGGGCAGCTCTGAACTCCCAAAGGATCCTCAAATGAAAAATAAGCGGTTGCCTATGCTCGTTGGGGCCATTGGTCTTCTACTGGTATCCAGTCCGCTGTTCGCGCACCACGGCAGGTCCAACTACGACTTGACTTTCACCGCCACCGTGAAGGGAGTCGTCACGGATTTCCAGTGGGTGAATCCGCACGCGCTCATCCTGGTGGACGTCACCGGTGAAAATGGAAAAATTGAAAAGTGGATTGCCGAAACGAATAGTCCTAACACGCTATCGCGGCAAGGCTGGAGCCGGACCACGGTGAAGGTAGGCGACCAGGTCACACTCGTCGGCCATCGCGTGAAGGGCGGCGGCTACTACATCAATTTCAGCAAGATCGTATTTGCCGACGGCAGAGAGCTGAACCCGGCGGTTCAGAACTAGGAAATCGCCGCAGTGAGTCGCGGTCTCACCGGCACTCGTATTGCCGCGGCGGCTCTCGCCACACCAAAGGGGATGTCTTCCGATGCGCATTCGACGCCTGGATTTGGTCTTTACGATCCTGACGGCGCTGGCTATTTCGCCCGCGGTCTTCGCGCAGAACTCCGCCCAGAACTCCGCTCAGAATCCCGCGCAGACATCCGCGCCGGCCGCAGCGAATAAGACCAAGGCCGCGACTCACACGCCGGACCTGACCGGCGTTTGGGCCAACATCACGGACTCCGCCCCCACATTCAATGCGAAGGAGGATCCGTCTTTTCAGCCGTGGGCAGAGGAGAAATGGAAGGCCAACAAAACCACCGATCCCGGGCAGGCAAGCATCACCAACGGGCGAGTGGACATGGACCCCACCGTCGCCAGTTGCTTCCCGACCGGAATGCCGCGCTTGATGACCGAAATTTTTCCGTTCGAAATCCTTCAGGTTCGCGACCGCGTGATTATTCTCTTCGAAAAAGATTACGCTGTGAGCCACATCTGGACCGACGGGCGAAAACTTCCCGCCGATCCCGACCCCACCTACATGGGCTATTCCGTCGGCAAATGGGACGGGGACACGCTCGTGGTGGACACCATCGGCCTGAAGGACACTACCTGGCTTGACCGGCAAGGCCACCCGCATAGCGGCGCACTGCACATCGTAGCGCGCATGCGGCGAATCGCACATGACCGCCTGCAAATCGATTGGACCTTCGACGACCCCAAGGCATTCACCAAGCCATGGACTGGACGCACGATTTACCGCTATCACCCCGATTGGGTTTTGGAGGAATTTATCTCCTGCGAAGACCGCTTGCTGAATGGAGGAAAATCGCTGGAACAGAAAGCGGTCGAAGGCCAGAAACCCTAGACTCCAAGAAAATCCTGGCAGGCATCTCGCTCCGTGCCCATACCTCTCGATCCAGGGCTGAAATATTGGGCGATCGCGACGCTCTTCTTTGCCGCCATCCTCGTTCAACTGCAAGAGAATCGCTATCCACTTCTTTCAACGGCCTGTTAGACTTCGGCGGGGGTGATTGCCGTGACTCCAGCTCTTCTCGTTGCACATGTTTTCGGACTGGTATTCTGGGTGAGTGGTTTGCTGGTTACGTCCATGGCGCTGACCCGCCACACGCAGGAGACTTCGCCGGAAGCCCGCGGCGCGCTGGCGCGCCTGGAGCGCATTTACCTGCGCGGCCTCGCCGATCCCGGCGCGCTGCTGACCATCCTCGCCGGCATTTCCCTGATCATGACCAACGCGCACTACTACTTGCACGCCCCGTGGCTGCATATCAAGCTGACTTTCGTGCTGTTCCTAATTGCCGTGCACGGCAGGCTGGCCATGCGAACCAAAGCCCTTGCCACCGGAAAGATTGAAATGCAGCGCAGCGAAGCGCGGCTGCTGGTCATCGCCACGCTGCTGATCTTTCTGTCCATCATCATCGCCACGCTGGTCGGGCAAGTCTATCTGACCTAAGAAAATTCCGCTGCCTGCATCTCGTTTTCCACGAGCAGATCTCGCGGCCCCTATTTAAGCGCGTAAACGTCATACACCACCGCGCTGCCGTTGCGCTCACCCACGGCTACCGCCTGCACGTGCGTGAGCCATGCATAGCGCGAGTCGCCGGTTTCAAAGAGCGGCGCCGCGCGGAGCGAAGCGCCCGCGGCCGTCGTTTGGCCGATGCCGTTGTAGGTCACCAGAATCAGCACCCCATCGTCCGTTTTCAGCGTTAGGCGAACATCCAGCTTGTAGCTGCCGTCGGCCCGATTGGTGATCCAGTCGCCCGCAGGAGTCTGCACTGTCGCCTTAAGACGCGGGCCTTCGAAGCTGCCGCCGACAATCTCCGCGATGGTACGGGTTCCCTGCGGACCCTTTTCAATCACCGTACGGCTTCCGATATCGGCGCGCAGCCTGCCGAGGTATTCGAAGGCGGGAGCGCGCGGCGGTTCGGCGGGAGCGCCGGTGGAAGTTTGCGCAAGAGCAAGCCCGGCGGGAATAGTCAAACCGAAACAGATCAGCAGCACCATTGCGATACGCATCGGCCCTCCTCAGTGAAAGCTTAGTTGGAATTGAATGGGCGGGCCGATTATAGCCACAACGGCGGAAGCTGAACGAGTTGAATTTGCGCGCCGGGCCGTAACGACCCGCAAACCTAGAATTTCGTGACTTCGGAAAAATTGAAATCGCGCACCTTCATCGGCGGCACGACCAGATCGAACGATTCTTCACCGGAAGCGCGCACCGGTGCTCCCATCAACTCGACCTTGGAGAGCATTTCGAGGAGGCTTTGGTTGAAGCGGAAATTTCGCACGCCGCCGGCAATCTTTCCGTCCTGCACCAGGAACGTTCCATCGCGCGTCATGCCGGTAAGAACTTTTTCGTAGGGGTCGACTTCCCGGATATACCACAGGCGCGTGACCAGGATGCCGCGGCCGGTCGAGCGCACCATTTCCTCCAGCGACGAGTTTCCGCCGCTGAAGACCAGATTCACGGGCGCCTCGCCCATATCGTTGGGCAGCGAAAAACCGTGGCCGGTGGGCCTGGCTTTCATTTTTTTGGCCGTGGCGCGGGCGTACACCAGGTTGCTCGGCACTCCCTTGTCCACCAGCAGGATTTTCTGGCGCGGCATTCCCTCGCCGTCGAAAGGCACGCCCGTCTGCAGCGGGTGGTAGGCGTCATCGTGCAGCGTGATGTTCTCACCAAGAATGCGCTTGCCCATACGCCTGGCAATGCACGAGCGCTGGTCGGCCATGGCCGTGCCCGCAAAATCGTAGAAGAGAAATCCCACCAGATCGAGCACCGCGGAAGGCTCGAGAATCACCGTCCATCGGCCCGGGGCGGCTTCACCGGGTTTGCGCGAGGCAGCTGACTTTTCACTCGCGCCTCTGGCCATCGCCAGCGGATCGATTTGCGTGAGGTCCGGTGAATTGCCTTTGGCCCAGCCGGAGGAATCGGATTCCAGAATCGTGATGGAAAATTCCGCGCGCGTCCCGCGGTGCGAAGCGAAAAGGCCTCTCGAGTTGGCGATCGCCGATTGCATCACGCCGGTGGAAAAAATCCCCGCGGCGGTTTGCTTATTCTTTTCGGCCATGGCCGCGACCCGCGCGACGACCCGCGCGCGATCGCCCGGCGTGGCATGCGCCGTGTTTTCAAAATAGCGCGCGACCTTCGCATACTTTTGCGGGCCGGGCATGGGCAGGAGATCCGGATTGCGCGGCTGGCTGCGCGCCAGCGACTTGGCGGTTTCCACCACGCGCCGCAGCGAATCGTCGTCCGTGCGGTTGGTGGTGGCGCGCGCCGTGCGGCCGTCGAGCACTGTGCGCACCGACACCGCCAGCGTCTGCTCGGCGACGTTCTGATGGATGGTGTTGTTGGCGAAGCGCGTCAGGGCGTCGGTGACCGCGCCGATTTCGACTTCGGTTTCGTCCGCATCGCTGAATTTGAAAATTTTATCGACAATCCGCCGCAGCTCAGCATCGGAAAGCAAATGCAAGGCGGCCACACTCGCTCCGGACTTGGAGCGCCTGGAGGGGCCGGGCTTCTTCGCGAACGTTTTGGATTTTGGAGTCACAAATCCTTGCATTTTGTAATTAAGTACGCCGAATCGAGTAGGACAGGCTTCAGCCTGTCTGGTTTAGATCCCCGCATAATGTTAATGAAAACCAGACAGGCTGAAGCCTGTCCTACTTAATTACTTCGCGAACGCTGCGCCCACCTTGATGTTGCGAAATCTGGCCGGCGCGGCGCCGTGGCCCGTGCCCATGGTCTGCGACGGTTGTCCTTTGCCGCAATTCGGCGTGCCCCACAGCGTCCAGTGCTCGCGCGAACAAATGGCGTCGCAACTGTTCCAGAACTCCGTGGTGATGCCGCTGTAGCTGGGGTTTTTCAGCATGCGCGTTTTCTTGCCGCCCTTGATTTCCCAGGCAATTTCCGTGGAAAACTGAAAATGGTAACGGCGGTCGTCGATGGACCAGGAGCGGTTAGTCTCCATCAGAATGGCGTCGTCGGTGTCGGCGATCAAATCCTCGAAGCGCCACGCCCCGGGAAGAATGCTGATATTGGTCATGCGCGTGATCGGCAAGCGGTTCCAGGATTCCGTGCGCATCGTGCCGCCCGATTGTTTCAGGCCGATGGTGACCGCGGTCTCGCGATTCGATAGGTAGCCAGTAAAAAGCCCGGCGGAAATAATCGGCGTGCACTGCGCCGGCACGCCTTCATCATCGTAGCCAAAGGTGCCGAGGCCCGGCCCGTGTTCCAGCCGAGCGTCGGCGACCACGTTTACAATTTCCGAACCGTAGCGCAGCTTGCCCAGCTTCTCGGTCGTCAGGAAACTGGTGCCGGCGTAGTTAGCCTCCATGCCCAGCACGCGGTCGAGCTCAATCGGATGGCCGATGGATTCGTGAATCTGCAGTCCCAGCTGCGAGCTGTCCAGAAGAATCGTGCTCGTGCCCGCGGGCGTCGCTGCCGCGGAATGCAGCGCCACCGCCTCTTCCGCGACGCGCTGCGCGTTGCCCACCAGGTCCAGCGATTCCGCGAGTTCGTAGCCCGCCAGCATGTGCTGCCCGCCGAAGCTGTTCGGGTAGGAGCGCTTCTGAATTTCGTTCCCGGAAAACGCGGTGGCAACGATGCCCGCGCCCGACTGCATTTTGATCTGGTGAATGGCCGAGCCGAGCGCGGAGGCAAAAAATTGTTCGATGCGGCGAAAGGTCATCGAAGCTTCCGAGACCGTGACGCCCTTGACGCGCGACATCTCGCGGTCCGCGCGCAGCAGCAGGTCCAGTTGCCGTTCGATGGGAATCTGGAACGGATCTTTGACGTAGGGATTCTGCCAGGTGTCCTGATAGGCGTCGACTGGCACCATCTGCACGTCGTGGCGCTTGGCGAGCGCGGAAGCTTTGGCGATGGCCACGGCTTCGGCTGCGCAAGCCGCGATTCGCTCCCGCGTCATTCGGTCGGTGGAAGCAAATCCCCACGCTCCATGGGCGATCACACGGATGCCGATGCCGTAGGACTCGGATTCGGACAGCATGCCAACCTGGCCGTTTTTTGTGGAGAGATCGCGGAGGCGGATGTCCATGACGCGGGCATCGGCGTAAGTTGCGCCGCGCAGCTTCGCGGTTTCCAGCGCCCAGTTGGCGAAGTCCCGCATCATGGGAGTGAGAATTACGCGTACAAAACTTCAGCGGCTAAACAGGCCGGAGAAAAGTGTTTTGTGATGTCATTCTGAGCGAAGCGAAGAATCTCTCTTCGGCTTCCGTGCGAGAAAAAACAAAGAGAGATTCTTCGCTTCGCTCAGAATGACAACGTTTCGCTTATAGCGGCATCCAGTCCAGTGTCGCTTAGGTGCCTTCGGACCAGGACGCCAGGTACAGTTCCTGCTCGGGCGTCAGCTTGTCCATCTGCACGCCCATGGACTCGAGCTTGAGCTTGGCGATCTGCCGGTCGATGGCTTCGGGCACGACGTACACTTGCGGCTTCAGTTCCGACGCATGCTTCAGCATGTATTCGGCGGAGAGCGCCTGGTTCGCGAAGCTCATATCCATCACCGCGGCCGGATGGCCTTCGGCGGCCGCCAGATTGATCAGCCGGCCCTCGCCCAGCAGGTAAATCCTGCGTCCATCCTTCGTCGAGTATTCGTCGACGAACGGGCGCGCGATGCGCTTGCCGTTGGACATTTTCTCCAGCGCGGGGATATCGATTTCCACGTTGAAGTGGCCGGAGTTGCAGATCACCGCGCCGTCCTTCATCCGCTCAAAGGAGTCGTGCGTCAGCACCGATTTGTTTCCGGTCACGGTGACGAAAATATCGCCGATCTTGGCGGCCTCAGCCATGGGCATTACGCGGAAGCCGTCCATCACTGCTTCGATGGCGCGCACTGCGTTCACTTCGGTGACGATCACGTCGGCGCCCAGGCCCTTGGCGCGCATGGCCACGCCTTTGCCGCACCAGCCGTACCCGGCGACCACCACTTTCATTCCCGCTATCAGAATATTTGTCGAGCGAATGATGCCGTCGATCGTGGACTGGCCGGTGCCGTAGCGGTTGTCAAAGAAATGCTTGGTCTCCGCGTCATTCACCGCGATCACCGGATATTTCAGCGTGCCGTCCTTGGCCATGGCGCGCAGGCGAATCACGCCGGTGGTGGTTTCTTCGGTGCCGCCAATCACGTCGGCGACCAGATGCTTGTGCTTGGTCAGCAGCAAGGTCACGAGGTCGGCGCCGTCGTCCATGGTCATTTGCGGCTTGTGATCGATGCAGGCGTTCAGGTGCGCGTAGTACGTGGCGTTGTCTTCGCCCTTGATCGCGTAGGTGGGAATCGAGTAGTCCTTCACCAGCGACGCGGCGACTTCATCCTGCGTGGAGAGCGGGTTCGACGCGCACAGCACCATGTCCGCGCCGCCATCGCGCAGGGTGATGGCCAGGTTGGCGGTTTCGCTGGTTACGTGCAGGCATAGCGAAAGGCGCACGCCCTTCAGCGGCTGCTCCTTGATGAAGCGCTTGCGGATTAACTGCAGAACGGGCATCTGCTGGTTGGCCCATTCAATTTTTCGCTTGCCGCTTTCCGCCAGAGTGATGTCCCGAACATCGCCCGCCGTCTGCAAAGTCTTGGTCACGCGAATCTCTCCTGTCGTTTTGTGGCGCCCGCCTTCAGGCGGGCACTTTGAAGTCTGGAAGATGCTCGCCTGAAGGCGAGCGCTACAGGGCAAATCGCAATGCGCCCCAAGTTCAATCGGCTTGAATACGTGCTTCCGTTAGCGGCGTACGGCAACTTCCTTGCCGCTCAAACCGGCCTGGCTGCGAATCGAGTCAGCCTTGTCGGTTCGCTCCCAGGTAAAGCCCGCGCCGGAGCGTCCGAAATGTCCGAACGAAGCGGTGGGCCGGTAAATGGGCCGGCGCAAATTCAGGGATTCGATGATTCCGCGCGGAGTCAGCTTGAAGGTCGCGCGGATCAGTTCGGTAATTTTTTCGTCGGCAATCGCGCCGGTGCCGAATGTTTCAGCCATCACCGAAACGGGATCAGCGACGCCGATCGCGTACGCCAACTGCACTTCCACCTTGCGCGCCACACCCGCGGCCACCAAGTTCTTGGCCACGTGCCGCGCCATATAGCAAGCCGAGCGATCCACCTTGGAGGGATCCTTGCCCGAGAACGCGCCGCCGCCGTGGCGGCTGTAGCCGCCGTAGGTGTCCACAATAATTTTGCGGCCGGTCAGGCCCGCGTCGCCCATCGGACCGCCCACCACGAAGCGTCCCGTCGGATTGATGTGGAATTTTGTGTTCTTGTCCATCAACTCGGCGGGCACCACTTTGCGGATGACTTCTTCACGGACGGCATTCTGCAGATCGGCGTTGGAAACCGATTCGCTGTGCTGCGTCGAGATCACCACGGTGTCCACGCGGACCGGGCGGTCGCCTTCATATGCAACCGTCACCTGCGACTT
>DATGJQ010000057.1:0-10605 GCA_035295105.1 Candidatus Acidiferrales bacterium
CGAAAGTTCGGGTCCTGCAAGATCGCCTGTTGAAAAGAAATCGTCGTCTTCACACCGGTGAGCATGTACTCTCCGAGCGCGCGGCTCATTTTGTCCATCGCCTCGCGGCGGTCCTTGCCGTAGGTGATGAGCTTGCCGATCATCGAGTCGTAGTGGGGGGGAATCGTGTAGCCGGCATAAGCGTGGCTGTCCACGCGCACGCCGCGGCCGCCGGGCGCATAATACATCTCGATGCGGCCCGGGCTGGGACGAAACTCATCGAACGGATCCTCGGCATTGATGCGGCATTCGATGGCGTGGCCGTGCAGCTTCAGTGTTCCCACCACATCGTGCAGTTTCTCCCCGGTCGCCAGGCGAATCTGCGATTTGATCAGGTCCACTCCGGTAACCATTTCGGTGACAGGGTGTTCCACCTGGATGCGCGCGTTCATTTCGATGAAATAGATGGAGCCGTCTTCGTCCATCAGGAATTCCACGGTGCCGGCGCTGGTGTAGCCCACCTGTTCGAGCGCCGCAACCACCCGCGCGCCCAGCTCGGCGCGCAGCTTGGCGTCCACCGCCGGCGAAGGAGATTCCTCAATCAGCTTCTGGTGGCGGCGCTGGATGCTGCACTCGCGCTCGCCGAGATGCATGACCTTGCCGTGCTTGTCTCCCAGCACCTGAAATTCGATGTGCCGCGGCCGCTCGATGAATTTCTCGAGGTATAAATCGGGAACACCGAACGCCTGCTGAGCCTCATTGCGAGCCGTGGCAAACGCTCCGGGAAGCTCGGCCTCGTTGCGCACCACGCGCATGCCGCGCCCACCGCCTCCGGCCGATGCTTTCAGGATCACCGGATAGCGGATGCGCGAGGCCTCGGCCAGCGCCAGCACTTCGTCGGTGACAATTCCCTGGGATCCTGGGACGACAGCAACGCCCGCGGCAGACATTTCGCGGCGCGCCTGATCCTTTTCTCCCATCATGCGCAACAGGTCCGGCGACGGGCCGATGAAGGTGATGTGCGACGCCTCGCAGACTTCGGCGAAATTGGCGTTCTCGGAAAGAAAACCGTAGCCGGGATGGATGGCGTCGACGTTGGTGATTTCCGCCGCGCTGATCACCTGGGGAATGTTCAGGTAACTTTCGCTGGAGCGCGCCGGGCCGATGCACACCGCCTCATCGGCAAAGCGCACGTGCAGGGCGTTGCGGTCGGCCTCGGAGTAGACGGCCACGGTGGCGATGCCCAGTTCCTTGCACGCGTCAATGACGCGCAGGGCGATCTCACCACGATTGGCTATGAGGATTTTTCGAAACATTTCGGGTCGAAGTGGCACAGGCTTCAGCCTGTGGGGTTTAGTCCTGGCAAACGCTTCAGGCCGAAGCCTGTCCCGCTACTTCTTCTTCCCCGTTGGCCGAATCGCAAAGAGCGGCTCGCCGTACTCCACCGGCTGGCCGTTCTCAACCAGCACGCGCGCTATTTCGCCGGCGACATCGGCTTCGATTTCGTTCATCAGTTTCATGGCTTCGATAATGCAGACAGTCTGCCCGGCCTCGACCCGATCGCCGGCGCGCACAAAGGGGCCGGCATCCGGACTGGGCCCGGCGTAAAAAGTGCCGACAATGGGCGATTTGATGATGTGTTCATCGGACGCAGCAGGCGCGGGCGGAGCCGCTGCCGGAGCCGCCGGGGCCGCGGCTTGCGGAGCGCTGGGCGCGGCGGGCGCCGCTACGGCTTGCGGAGGCACCGCTTGCGCCACGGGAAGCGCCAGAACCGGCGCCGAGGCGCTGGGCTGCGGAATCGCTTTCTTCAAGCGGATCCGCAGGTCTCCGTGGGCGTACTCGAACTCTTCCAGGCCGTGATCGGACATGAACGACAGCAAACGTTCCAGTTGCCCGAGATCGACACCGGGCACGGAAATTTCGGGGCTGGAGGACTGTTTTTTGGATCCCTTCATCGTCGTTTTCAGACTGCGCTCAGGTTGCGTTCAGAATGCGCTCAGATCGTCGTTTGGTTCCGGCCGCGGCGCTCAGAGTTCGAGGAATTCCCTGGGGGTAGAGGTCAGAATTTCACAGCCGCGCGCCGTGACCAGGGCATCGTCTTCAATTCGAATTCCCCCAACGCCTTCGACGTATATACCGGGTTCCAGGGTCACCACGTTGCCGGCCGCGAAACGCGTCTTCTGGTCCCGAGCGATCCGGGGATCCTCATGAATCTCAAGGCCGATGCCGTGGCCCGTGCTATGAACAAAATACCGACCAAATCCCTTGCGCTGCAGGACGTTTCTGGCCGCGGCGTCGACCGAACCGCAGGTCACGCCGGACTTCAGCGCGTCGCGGGCCGCCGACTGCGCCTCCAGCACCGCCTGGTACCACTGGCGGACGCGCGTGGGGGCCTTCCCCACGAAAACCGTGCGCGTCAAGTCACTGCAGTAGCGGCGCAGTATAGCACCCAGGTCGAGGACGACCAACTCGTTTTTCCCAATTTGGCGCGCGGTTGGACGCGCATGAGGCAACGCTGAACGCGCTCCTGCGGCGACGATCGCTTCGAACGATTCTCCCGAAGCTCCCTTCTGCCGCATGCGGTAGCCGATCTCCGCAGCGACGTCCAGTTCGGTGACTCCGGGACGGATCAGGCGGATGGCCTCCTCCATCACCTGCGAACCGAGGAGCGCCGCCGCCCGGAGGCGGTCGATTTCCGCGGCGTCCTTCACGGCACGGAGGTTTTCCACGAGCCCGTCGATGGCCACCCACTTTAAATTGCCTCCTGCGGCCTTTCGCAGGGCTTTCCAGCCATTCAACGTGAGGTGCGAGGGTGCAACCGCGATGGTCTGCCGTTTGCGACCGCGCAGGTGCTTGCCAACGGCTTCGAGCAGCGGGCCCTTATGAATGTGCACGCGAACGCCGCGCGTTTCTTCCTTGGCTTGAATGGTGAACCGGCCGTCGGTGAAGAGCGTGGCGGAGGTGGAGTCGACCAGCAGAGCGCCCGAATCGCCGGAAAATCCGCACAGGTAGTAGAGGTCGGGGAGATGGGTCTCGAGCAGCGCGCCGGCTCCGGCTTCCTGCAGAGAGTGGCGCAGGCGTTTCAGGCGGGCGCTGCCGGGATTCGCGGTGGTCGTCGGCATAAAAAAGGGAGGAAACCGAGGTCTCCTCCCTGGTCGCGCGATATTGTACCCTGCGAAGCTCAGCCCGGCAAAATCCGCGGGGTGACGAAGAACATCAGCTCCTGCGTCGACACGCTGATGGCCGTGTGCTTGAACAGGTTGCCAATGAGCGGCACGCTGCCGAGCAGCGGCACCTGGTTGATGGTGGTGTTCTGGTTGGTGACCACCACGCCGCCGATGACCACCGTGCCGCCGTCGTTGATCAGCACTTTGGTCTGCGTCGACTGGGTGTCCAAACCGGGCGTGCCCTGCACGCTGATGCTGTTATCGATCTGGGTATTCTCGACAGTGACATCGAGGAACACCGTGCCTTCCGAGGTGATCTGCGGCGTCACTTCCAATTTCAGCACCGCGTCCACGTACTGCACGGAGATGGTGTTGTTGATGTTGGTCTGGATGGGCACCTGCTGACCTTGCTTCACGGTCAGCTTCTCGTTGTTCTGGGTGATGCCCTTGGGCTCGGAGAGAATCTTTCCGACGCCGCGGGATTCCATCAGGCTCAACAGAAAGTCGATGGCGTAATTATGGCCCTGGGTGGCAAAGCTGAATCCGCTGTTGGGCGCGGTGGCGCCGAGATTGGTGTTGAGCGGAATCGAATTCGTCGCGCCCGAGCCTGTCGAGAACGGCGTGGCAACCGAGTGCACGATGGGGCTGACAAATGTGCTCAACCCGGCCAAACCGCCGAAGGCGGTGTTCCCGGTGGCGCCGGTCGGAGCGGAGAACCCGAACTCGGTGCCGATTTCGCGGGCGAACGTGCGGGAGGTCTGCACGACGCGGGCGTCAATTTCCACCTGCTGCGATTTGCGGTCGATCTGGCGGAGCAGGTTGTCGATCTTGGGAATCCATGAAGGAATATCGCGGATGATCAGCGTGTTGGAGCGGACATCGGCGAATACATCTCCCCGGGGGCTCATGAATTTCTTAACCGTGTTGACCATCTTCTCGGCCTGGGCGTAGCTCAGAACGCGGGTGACCGTGACGGTCTCAATCGCGTCGGACTGCGCCTTGGCCAGCTCGCGCTTCTGGTCCGCTTCACGCTTCAAGGTATCCTGCGTGGCGATTCGCAGCACGTTGCCGTCGATTTCCTTGGTCAGGCCGTTGTTGCGCAGAACGATGTCCAGGCCCTGGTCCCAGGGAACTTCGTCCAGCACCAGGGTGACCGTGCCCTTGACCGACGGGTCCAGCACCACGTTCAGCCCGCTGATTTCATGAATCAGGCGGAAGAAATCCTTCAGGTCCACGTCCTTCAGATTCACGGAAATCGGATCGCCCGTGTATTTCTTTTCCGCCATGGGCGCGGGAGTCTGCGTTTCGGCGTCGGCCGCCGGGGGATTCTGCGGCGCGCGCGTCGCGACAGGCGCCGCCGGTTGATCGGCTGGCCGCGCGAAGCCCGCGTCGGATCCGGTCAGCCATGCGGGGAGAGGCATGCTGGGCGCATTGACCGCTGTCAGCTTGTGCACCGCGGCCTTGTGTACCGGCTGCAGAGCGGTTGCGACAGAGGCCGGAGCCGCAAAGAAAATAGTGACGTCCGAGCCGTTCGCCTGGGTGCTGTATTGAACCGGCTTGGCAAGGTCAATCACGATGCGCGATTGTCCGGGAGCCGGCTGGCCCATACGAACGTCCAGCACCGGAGCATACCCGCTGGCCACTTTGGTTTTCTCGACGTTCAACCGGGTGTCGGCGAAGTCCAGAACTAGCCGCGGCGGCGCGTCAATCTGCGAAGCCCGGTAGTGCAGTTCGCCGGATCCGCTGATGCGCACGGTTGTCTGCGGTCCAGGCTGAGCGACCTCCACCGCGGAGATCGAGGAGGATCGTAGGGCCGCGCTGGTTCCCGAAGCGACTTGCGCGCTCGCCGGCAAGACGGCCACCGTGGCGCCTGCCAGCAGCAGGCAGCGAAACCCGAGAGCCGGCCAATTCATCTTCATTGCTGTTCTCCTGAACTAGGATAAAGTCGCTTCGTCACCATGCGTTCCAGCGGCTTGCCGAATGCGTCTTTGCCGATTTCGTTGAAGGAAATGGCATCGAGTGCGATTTTCTGGACCGAGCCGTCGTACAATTTGTCGCCTTCCCTCAGAAAATAAACGCGCTGTTGGGAATTGGAGACGATGGCGATCATCCCGTTGGGGCTGTGAACGATTCCGTCAATGCGCAAGGTGTCGATAATCAGCCCGGCTTTTCCGGGCGGCAGATTCTCGGGCGCCGCGTTTCCGGCGCGCGCCTTGGTCAGCAAGGTATCGAACGGATCGCGGCGTACCGGGGCCTTGTCAGCCGCCGGCTTTTCCGCGGTGGATTTCCCGGAATCGGCGGCGGTCTTCGCGCCGTCCTTGGCCGCGGCAGCCTTGCCGGAAGCCTTGGCAGGGGCCTTGGCCGCGCCCTTGGAAGCTGCGGGTGCAGCAGGTTTCGCGGGCGGTGCGGGGTTCTGTGGCGCAGCCGCGGGTGCAGCGGATCCGCCTGGGGCCTTGTTCAGTTGGTCGCGCACCATGTTGGGCTGGATATTCGGATGGTCTTGCGCCATGGCACAGGCCGCAAGCACCGCCGAGAGAACCAGCGGCAACAGAGTTCGCGATGATTTTGCGAATCGCATAGTCAGTCGGCTCGATTCCACTTATTTGGTGACGGGCGGAGTCTTGCCCGGAGTCTTGCCCGCCGGTGCGGGCGTCGAGTCCATCGGCTTGCTAAAGAAAGTCGTAACCGTGCACTTGCCTTCCACCGTGGTCCCGGGACGCACGGGATACTTGGACTTGGTCGGATCGGGCAGACCGGTAAACGTCAGGTCGCCCACGTTGATGATCCGGGAGAGGCGGCTCAGCCGCGAGAAGAAATCCTCGATGCTGAAATACGGCCCGTCGACGCTGATCTGGAACGGCAGTTCGTAGTTGTAATCGCGCGCCACGACGGCCTGGGCGGTCAAGCTGCGAATCTGCACACCCGAAGCGGACGCCGCTTCCTGCAGCAGGCGCATGAATTCGTCCACTTCTTTTTCTTCCGGGACAATCGTTTTCAAAGTCTCCAACTGCTTTTCGAGGGCCGCCATCTCCACTTTGAATTCGGCATTGCGGCGCTCGTAAACCTGGAGTTCGGCCACCTGGCGGTTCAAGTCCGAGTCCTGAGTATTGTTGGCGTCCAGCGTGGTCCTCATGCTGGCCACCGGAGACATCGGCAGGTACTCACCGACTCCGAAAATGACCAGAGCGAGCGCGAAGAAGATCAGCGCTTGGAGGTACCACGGATATTCGCGGAACGAAATCGCCATCGCTCCCCCTAAATATTCGCCGGCTTGCGGGCCGCCGGTGCGGTGCTGTTGGCAGGCGGCGCGGCAGGCGCGGTCGGTGCCGGCGCAGCGCCGGCGGCTTGCGGCAGACCAAACTGAGCGGTCAGGCTGAACATGAAGATCTGCACGGTTTTGTTGGTGTCATCCTGATGCGATTCCTTGATTTCCACGGTCTGGAAATAGCCGGAACGCTTGAGCTGCGTGATGTAATTGGCCACCGCATTGATGGAGCCGGCCTGGCCGTTGATGGTGAGCTCGTTGCCTTTGCGATCCACCGAAGTGAGCCACAAGGTGTCCGTGCGGCTGACGGTGTTGGCAATGGCTTCCAGGAGTTCCTGGCCGCCGGTGCGGTTGCGCTGCAGGCCCTCGATCACGCTGATGCGCTGCTGCAGCACGGCTTTCTGCTTCTCAAAATTGTCGACCTGTTGCTTGAGCTGTTCGAGCCGCGCCTTTTCACCCATTTGTTTCTGGATGTGCGCCACGACCTTGGTGTTCTCACGGTCGAGAAGCAGGTAGTGGCCATACAGGGCGCCCAGGCTCACGACCAGCGCGATCGCAAGCAGCACGAATTGCAGCGTGGCTTCGAGCGGCACGGTAGCGCGCTGCGCTTTCGGCCGCGTTCTCCCGAGTAGGTTGATACGGATCATGGTTCGTCAAAACTCCTGAGGGCGAGCCCTACCGCAATAGCCAGGCGCGGGGCGAGTTCGCGAATCTGTTCCTCATTGTGGCGAGCGGGATTGATCACAATCTTGCGGAACGGATACATTTCCTCTACCGGAATGGCAAACTCCTCGCGCAACACATCCATCAGGCCGGGCACGCGCGCGCTGCCTCCGGCCACGACGATCTTTTGAATGCTTTCGCCGGTGGCGGTGGCCCGGAAAAAGTCGAATGTTTTTTGAATTTCCAGGACCAGGATGTCGGTGACCGACCGCAGGATGGTGGCGCGGTGCTCGTCGGCGACGCCGGCGATGCTTTCGCCGTGTTTCAGGCGCTCGGCATCCTCGAAGCTGAGGTCCAGCTCTTTTTGCAGCGCGTCGGTGTACTGATTGCCGCCCACGGAAACGTCGCGCGTGAACAGCGGAATGCCGCCGCGAACGATGTTGATGTTCATGACGCTGGCGCCGACGTTCAACAGGGCCACCGTCTGCCCGGGATCGGGGTCGTAATTTTCCTCGTAGCAGTTCTGCAGGGCGAAGGCGTCAATGTCGACGACCGTGGAATTTTTTCCGGCCTGCGCGAGCACGTTGGTGTGGTTCAGAATTTTGTCTTTTTTCACCGCCACCAGCAGCACGTCCATCTGCGAGTCCACCGTCTCCAGCAACTGGTGGTCGAGATTCACGTCCGCGATGTCAAAGGGAATGTGCTGGCTGGCTTCGGATTGTATCCGGTCGTAAAGTTCCTCTTCCGTCATCGACGGAAGAGATACCCGCTTGACGATCACCGAGTGCCCCGAAACCGCGGTGGCCACGTTTTTGGTTTTAATTTTTTGCGTCTCGAAAATGTTGCTGATGGCTCCGGCCACCAGGGGGGCGTCCATGATCGCGCCGTCGACCACGGTGTCCTGGGCCAGGGGTTCCAGGCCAAAACTCACCAGTTCGTAGCCGTGTTTCGTGCTCTTCAGCTCGACGGCTTTGATCGAGCTGGAGCCGATGTCCAAACCGACGAGAGCTTTTTGTTTCGAGCCACCAAACATAGTCCAAACCCCTCAGGAATCCTGGGCTTGCCGGATCTTTGCCGCGACGTTCCGCGATCCGCTCAAGCGACCGGCTCAGCGAAACCTGGCCTCTGAGCCGCCCTCACACCCGCACTGGTCATGCGCAAGAAGCTGGCGGGCGACTGGCCCCCGTCCGGCTTCCTGGTTGTCTTGCACGCCGGCCTGGTTGCCTGGCCGGTCCGTCTTTGTGGCTTCGGTCTTTTTTCGCCAAGGGCCCCATACGGCCCCGAGAAGGCAGCGACTGAAATTTAAAACCCGCAGAGCGGTTCGCCGCGTACAGCGAATTTGGCATCCAACCCCGTGAGTGTCAAGCAAACGGATTCGCAAGTTGTTCTGAAGAATACCGCTTACGCGGCTGACCGCGCGGACAGGAAATGGCCAAAAAGCGCAAGGACTTGGGTTCAGTGAATACTAGGACTACTATTACTAGTAGGGGCTTTCCAGACACATTTCGGATGAGTTTGTGCTACCGGCGGAGACCCAGGGTGTTCCAGATGGAATCGATGCGCTTCTTGGTGGCAGAATCCATGACAATTTCGTCCGGCCATGGACGGCGAAAGCCTTCGCTTTCCCATTTGCGGGTGGCGTCGATTCCCATCTTCGAGCCGTAATCCTGGATGCGCGAGGCATGGTCCAGGGTGTCCGCCGGACCCATCACAAACTCCACATCCCGTTCCGGATCAATGGCGCAGAGCGATTTCCAGACCACTTCCCGGGAATCCTGAACGTTTACGTCGTGGTCCACAACCACTACCACCTTGGTGAACATGGCCTGCCCCAGCGACCAAATGGCGTGCATGATTTTTCGCGCGTGGCCCGGGTAGGATTTGCGAATCGACACGATCATCAGGTTGTGAAACACGCCTTCCGCGGGCATGGCCACGTCCACGATTTCGGGATATTGCATCTTCATCACCGGCAAAAAAATGCGCTCGACCGCATGGCCCATGAAAAAATCTTCCTGCGGAGGGGGGCCGACCACGGTCGTGAGATAAATGGGATCGCGGCGCTGGGTTACGCAGGTGACGTGAAAAACGGGAAACTCGCCTTCGAGCGAATAGAAGCCGGTGTGATCGCCGAACGGTCCTTCGGTGCGCATCTCCTTTAGGTCCACGTATCCCTCGAGAACGATTTCAGAATTGGCGGGCACTTCCAGATCGCTCGTTTCGCAGGCCACCATTTCCACGTTGTCGCGACGCAGGAATCCCGCGAACATCATTTCGTCCAGGTCCGGCGGGATGGGCAGAATCCCCGCGAGGCAAGTCATGGGGTCGGATCCAATGGCCACGGCAACGTCAATGCGCCCATCGGGGTTGGCATCGCGCGCGCGGCGAAAATGCTCCGCGCCGTGTTTCTGGGTCTGCCAGTGCATGCCGGTAGTGCGCTCGTCATACACCTGCATGCGATAAACACCCACGTTGCGCTTGCCGGTCTGCGGATTGCGCGTGAAGACCAGTGGCCACGTGATGAAGCGGCCGGCGTCCTGGGGCCAGCACTTCAGGATGGGAAACTCAAATAACGAGAAATTTTCGCGGCAAATGACTTCCTTGCAGGGTCCGGATTTCACGGTCTTCGGGAAAAACGAGCCGAGCTCAGCGAGCTTCGGCAACATCTTAAATTTGTCGAGCAGGCCCTGCGGCGATTGCATGTCAAGAAACCCGCGAATGCGCGCCGCCACCTCGTCGATCTCGGAGACTTCCAGCGCCAGATTCATGCGCCGCTCGCTGCCCAGCATGTTGATGAGCAGCGGAATGCGCGAGCCTTTCGGTTTTTCAAACAGAAGCGCCGGCCCTCCGGCGCGGGTCACGCGATCGGTGATCTCGGTGATCTCCAGAAGCGGATCGATCTCCGCGGAGATGCGCCGCAGTTCGCCCTCTTTTTCCAGCTTGGCAATAAAGTCGCGCAGGTCCCGATACGCCAAAACATCCTCCCCAGAAACCGTTCTGCAAGCCAATCAGTAGCCAGGTAAATAGATAATTCAGTCGGATCGCCGGCCCGCCGCACCCATCGGCGACGAGCGCAACGCGACACTCTAGCACGAAACGCAGCCCATTGAATTCTTGCAAGACCGTGGCGGGTTTGATAGCGTTAGCCAGATGCGGGCGTAGTTCAATGGTAGAATAGGAGCTTCCCAAGCTCTAGACGTGGGTTCGATTCCCATCGCCCGCTCCAGATTCAAAAAGACTTACGCGGCTGCTTCATTTTCCATATTTTCCAATAACCCGGTTTTCCTGCCAAACCGGACGGAAAATTCAGCTTTGACTTGATCGAGTGGCACCTGTCCGGTGTAGAGCGCCGTCATCGTCGCAGTGGTGTGTCCCATCTGCGTGCGAAGCACGGCGGGATTCATTCCGGCAAGTTCCCATCGCCTGTTACAGCCACGGCGGAAGGTGTGCATCCCGTCTTGGGGCAAGCCAAGGGTCTTGAGTGCCGGGTGCAAAGCTTCCAGCAACATCTGCGATTCCCGTGGAGGGGTC
>DATGJQ010000058.1:0-12599 GCA_035295105.1 Candidatus Acidiferrales bacterium
GCTCTACTGCTGGCCGATGAACCCACCGGAGATCTCGACGAGCGAAATGCGGTGGCTGTTTTTGAGTTGATGCAGCGCTTGCACCGCGAGCACCAGCTGACCTCCATCTTGGCGACGCACAATACAGTTCTGGCGGGGCGTGCTGATTGCGTGCTGCAGCTTGAGCACGGAATGCTCCGGCCGGTTGAAACGTAGACGATACGTAGAGGATTACGTAGAAGAAACGTAAACCAAAAGCCCTGGTTCCTGTACTAAGGGAGAAACGAGTTGACCCGTGTTTGAACGCTACACAGAGAAGGCACGACGCGTCATATTCTTTGCGCGCTACGAAGCCAGCCAATATGGTTCCCCGTACATCGAGACGGAGCATCTGTTGCTCGGCCTGATGCGCGAGGACAAGGCGCTGGCTAATCGTTTCCTGCGTTCTCACGGCTCGATCGAGTCCATCCGCAAAGAGATCGAACAGCGCATCACCATTCGCGAGCGCATTTCCACGTCCGTGGAAGTGCCGCTCAGCCAGGAATCCAAGCGCATCCTGAATTTCGCCACGGAAGAGGCCGAGCGCCTGGGCCACCGCCACGTCGGCACCGAGCACCTGCTGCTGGGAATCCTGCGCGAAGAAAAATGCTTTGGCGCGGAGATCCTGCAGGAGCGCGGGCTGCGCCTCTCGACGTTGCGCGAAGAACTGGCTCGCAGCGCCGGCGAAAAAGCTCCGGCTGCGCGTCCCAAGGAAACTTCCCTGCTCGCGGAATTCAGCCGCGACCTGACGCAAGCCGCCCTCGAAGGCCAGCTCGATCCGCTGGTGGGCCGCGAGCGCGAACTCGAACGGGTCATCCAGATCTTGTGCCGCCGCACCAAAAACAATCCGGTGCTGATTGGCGAGCCGGGCGTCGGGAAAACCGCCATCGTCGAGGGCCTGGCGCAGCGCATTTCCGACAGCGACGTTCCGCCGTTCCTCGCGGACAAGCGCATTCTTTCGCTCGATCTCTCCCTGATCGTTGCCGGCACCAAGTACCGCGGGCAATTCGAGGAACGGCTGAAGACCATCATGAAGGAATTGATGGAGAGCCAGAACTCCATCGTGTTTATCGACGAATTGCACACGCTGGTGGGCGCCGGGTCGGCGGAAGGTTCGCTGGACGCCGCCAACATTTTGAAGCCCGCGCTGTCCCGCGGCGAAATTCAGTGCATCGGCGCGACCACGCCCGGCGAGTACCGAAAATCAGTTGAGAAAGACCGCTCCCTTGAACGCCGCTTCCAGGCCGTGAAAGTGGGCGCGCCCTCCGAGGACGAAGCGATTCAGGTTCTGGAAGGCGTGCGCGAGCGCTACGAAAAATTCCACGCCGTCAGCTACACGGACGAAGCCATCCGCTACTCCGTGTATCTCTCGAGCCGTTACATTCCGGACCGTTTTCTGCCGGACAAGGCCATCGACCTGATCGATGAATCCGGCGCGCGCGTGAAGCTGCGCCAGGCCACCCTGCCCGACGAAGTAGCCGAAGTGCAGAAGCGCGTGAAGTTCATCACTCACCGGATGGAAACGGCCATCGCCAATCATGAATTTGAGAAGGCGCGGTTCTACTCCGAGGAAGAGCGCAAGGAAAAGGAAAATCTGCGCGCCGTCCGCGAGCGCCTGAAACTGGACGACACTAATACCGGGATCGTCACCCGCGAAGACATCGAAGACGTGGTGGCGCGCTGGACCGGCATCAACGTTTCGTCGATCAAGGAAGACGAGCAGCAGAAACTGCTGCGCATCGAAGTCGAACTGCACAAGCGCGTCATCAGCCAGGACAAGTCCATCACCGCTCTGGCCCGCGCCATTCGCAGAAGCCGCGCCGGCCTGAAAGCTCCCGGCCGCCCGGTTGGCTGCTTCCTGTTCCTCGGGCCCACCGGCGTCGGCAAGACGGAAGTCGCGCGGCGCTTGGCGGAATTCCTCTTTGGCAGCGAGAAGTCACTGATCCGTTTCGACATGTCCGAATATATGGAGAAGCACTCGGTCTCCAAGCTGATCGGCGCGCCTCCAGGATACGTGGGCTACGAAGAGGGCGGCCAGCTGACCGAACGCGTGCGCCGCACTCCGTACTCCGTCATCCTGCTGGACGAAGTCGAGAAGGCTCACCCGGACGTGTACAACATTCTGTTGCAGGTATTTGAAGATGGGCAATTGACGGACGGTCTGGGCAACACCGTCGATTTCCGCAACACCATCCTGATCATGACCTCCAACCTCGGCGCGCGCCATCTGCAGAAGCGCTCCACCATGGGCTTCCAGTCCGCCGCGGAAGAGGGCACGGCCAAGAGCATGGACGAACTGGTGCTGGGAGAGGTCAAGCGGGTGTTCAATCCCGAATTCCTCAACCGCCTGGATGAAATCATTCTGTTCAATCCGTTGGGTGATGAAGATCTGCTCCGCATCATCGACTTGCTGGTCGGCATGACCAACGACACACTGATCCACCGTCAGGTGCAGATCGTCCTGACGCCGGAAGCACGCCAGTGGCTCCTCGAGAAGACCTGCGGGGACCGCAGTTACGGCGCGCGTCCGTTGCGCCGGGCACTGCAAAAGTACGTCGAAGATCCGTTGTCGGAAGCGCTGATTCAGGGGGGCCTGCAGCGCCCGGCCACGCTGGAAGTCTACGTAACAAATGACGGGCTCGGATTCCGACCGGTGGTCGAAGCAACCCCGGTATCCCACTAGCGAATCCTACGCGCGCAGGCCGGGCTCACATTCTTGAGCCCGGTTGGGGGGAGCGTACAATTTTGTTTCGGGGGAAGCGGCCTTGAGGAGTTCCCTGGCCGCCAGAAACTATTCGTGTTTTGTCACGAGGCTTGGCGCAAGCATGCTGTGGCTGCTTGCGGCCGTGGTTGTATGCCCGGCCCTCGGAATATCCGCCCGCTCCCTGACCGTCGTCCAGGCTTCCCCGCAGTCGAGCCAGCAAGCCGCCGCTCCCGCTCCGGCCGGCACTCCTACCATCGAACGCATCGAGTTCCAGGGAAATCGCCGCATTCGCAGTGAGACGCTGCGCGCGCGCATTTTTTCCCGCCCCGGCGACCCGGTAAACGACGAAGCCCTGCGGCGCGATTTCCACGCCCTGTGGAACACGCAATACTTCGAGGATATTCGGCTCGAGATTGAAGACAGCGCGGACAAGCCCAATCAGAAAATTATCGTCTTCTACGTCACCGAGCGGCCCATCGTTCGGCGCATCGAGTACAAGGGCAACAAGTCGGTATCGGAATCCGACATCCTTGACCGCTTTAAAGACCGCAAGGTCGGCCTCTCGATCGAAAGCCAGTTCGATCCCACCAAGATCAAGAAAGCGGAAGTGGTATTGAAGGAGCTGCTGGCGGAACACGGCCGCCAGTTCGCCACCGTCAAGCCCACCTACGAACGTCTCCCGGGCACCAACGCCGTCAAGCTCACCTTCAACATCGACGAAGGACCCAAGGTAAAAGTCGGAAAAATTCTCTTCACCGGCAACACCGCGTTTTCCGGACGCAAGCTCATCCGCACCATGCGCAATTCCAAGCCCTATGGAATTCCCCTGGGACCTGTGCCGCCGTATTTTATTGCCGTGCTCTCCAAGACTTTTGACCGGCCCAAGCTCGATGAGGACATGGAAATCGGAATCCGCGGCATCTATCAGGACAACGGCTATTTCAAGGTGCTGGTGAAGGACCCAATCATCCAGAATGCCACGGTGAAAGAAGGCGTTCTTCCGAAGGGCGTTCCGCTGGTGGGCCAGCACGTGGGCCGGGAAACCAACATCACCATTCCCATTGAGGAGGGCGCTCGCTATCGCATGGGCACGCTGCACGTGCGCAACGCCAATCCCGACGAAGGGCTCTTTTTCAAGCAGCCGTACCTGGAATCGATTTTCCCGATCAAGAAAGGCGAAATCTTCAGCGTGGCCAAAGTTCGCAAGGCCATTGAGGATTACACCAAGCTCTACGGTAATTTCGGGTTCATCGATTTCACCGCCGTGCCGGACACTGAGGTGGATGACGCGACCAAGACCATCAACCTGACCTTCGCCTTCGACCAGCAAAAACAATTCTTCGTGCGGCGCATCGACTTCTCCGGCAACACCGGCACGCGCGACAAGGTGATCCGCCGCGAGCTGTTGTTGAACGAAGGCGACATGTTCCGCAACAATTTGTGGGAGTTGAGCCTGCTGCGCCTGAACCAGCTGGATTATTTTGAGGCGGTGAAGCCGGAGAACGCCGAGATCAAGCGCAACGTGAAGCAGGGCACCGTCGACATTCTCCTGAAGCTCAAGGAAAAGGGCAAGCAGTCCATCAGCCTGACCGGCGGCGTCAGCGGATTTGCCGGCACCTACATCGGCCTGACCTACCAGACCAACAATTTCCTGGGACTGGGCGAAACGCTGACGCTCAGCGGGAACGTCGGAACGCTGCAACGCAGCGCCAACTTCGGCTTCACCGAGCCGTATTTATTCGACCGCCCGATCAGCACCGGCTTCACGATTTTCGCCAGCCGCTATAACTTCGACCAGGCGCGGCAATATTCCCTGGCCTTGGGCTACCAGGTGCAGTTGAACCCAAACACGGTGCAGAACTACATCCAGAACAGCGACGGCTTCACGGTGTTTGCCAGCTACCCGCTGAAGAAACTGGGCTTCACCCGGCTGGGGCTGACCTACGGCTTTACCGCCACCAGCATCACGGGCCTCAGCACGGCGTCCACGGCGCTGTTCGATGTGCTGCAATTCCAGCAGCTGGAAGGGCCGTCCTCGCTGAACGGCATTCACGAGAGCAAGATTACTCCGACGTTAAGTTATAACACTGTAGATAATCCGGTAAACCCCACGCACGGGAAGAGCATCTTCTTTTCCTCTTCGTTCGAGGGCGGCCCGCTCGGCGGCAACGTGAACACGGTTTCGGAAATCGTGGAAGCCAAGTACTTCCGGCCCCACTATCACCACCGCAACGTGATCGCCGTGCGCCTGCTGGGGGCCTATGAGAGCGGCTTCGGCGGAAAGGTCATACCGCCTTTCAGCCGGTTCTACCTCGGCGGCGAGGACACCCTGCGCGGCTTCGATATCCGCACGATATCGCCGGTGGTGTTCGTGCCTACGCTGACCTCCACGCCGGTTTCCTTTCTGAATCCTACCCGGCTCGACGGCAGCGGCAATCCCACCGTGGGAACGGTCAACATTCCCACGCTCAGTTATCAGACTTCGTTCCCGGGCGGCGACACCGAAGTAGTCGGCAATTTTGAATATCGCATTCCGCTGTTCCCGCATGTGGGCCTGTCGATCTTCGGCGACGCCGGTGCGACCGGAGCGATTCGCAGCGACCAGTTGCAGCTGAATAGCACCGACTACACCACGCTGGTTCAGCAGTTCCCCGGCACAACAATAAACCGCACGCTCCAGTTTCAGCCGGGCACGAATTTCAAGCCGCGCACGTCGGCCGGGCTCGAGCTGGTGATCCAGCTTCCCATCGTGCAGGCGCCATTCCGAATTTATTGGGCCTACAACTTTAATCGCATGTCAGAAGTGATCACTGCGCCGTTGACGCAATTCCCGGGCCCGGTAAGCGAGTTGACCACGCCGTGTCCCAGCGCGTCGACTCCCGGAGGCCAGCCGCCCCCATGCCCGTGGGCAATTTACAAGGCCCAGGTGCCGCTGACCGAGATCTGGAATTCCCAGGTTGCGCCACAGATCATAAATTTGTACAACAACCCGCAACGGACAAATTTCTTCGATCCGGTGCGCACGTTCCGGTTCACCGTGAGCCGGACGTTCTGATGCGGATCTTGCCGGTTGGGGAATTCGATGTGAGCGGACGGACGCTCGAGGTCCTGACAGGCGCCACCGGCTGAAGCGTGGGACGCGGCGGCGAAGGTCGAGAAATTTTGGGAGGACTCGGATGAGTTGGCGGAAGTTTTCTACAATAGTCGCTCTCGCGGCGGCGCTGGGGGCATGGGGATGCGGAAAGACCACTTCCTCCACCGTGACCATCTCCATTTCACCGACCAGCGCCAGCGTGATCACAAACCGGACTCAGTTGTTCAGCGGCCTGGTGACCGGCAACAGCAACACCGCCATCACCTGGAGCGTCACGTGCGCCACAGGAGTCGCCGCCAACACTTGCGGCAGCATCGATGCCACCGGACTGTACACCGCGCCGGCCACCATTCCAACGGTCACCACCAACGGCACGACCACCATCGCTCCAGCGGTCACGGTCACCGGCACCGCGCAGGCGGATACTACTAAAACGGCGACCTCCACGCTGACCATCGTGACCGGAATCACCATCGCCATCACGCCGACCACCGCAACCGTGGGCACGGGTGAGCATTTTCTGTTTAGCGCCACGGTCAACAATCCGGGATGCAACGTGACGTCCAATCCCACCTGCCAGAATGTCACCTGGTCGCTGTCCACCACGCTGACGGGAATTGGCAGCATCGGTGCCAGCACCGGCGTCTACACGGCGCCGACTTCCGTGCCGTCGCCCAGCGCCGTAATTGTCACGGCCACTTCGGTCGCGGATACGTCGGTAACCGCGACGGCGACCGTCACGGTGGTCACCGCCTCAAATCCGACGGTGACCTCGGTAAGCCCCAACGCGACGGCGCTCGGCGGTCTGTTCCAGGACGTCTACATCACCGGCACGAATTTTATTTCCACGGACAATGTTTTCATCAACGGCATGCAGCTGGCGTCCGGATTTGTCACCGGCGTATCGACGTCGGTAATTCGCGCGCGCATTCCCGATTTCATGCTGGCCGTTCCGCCGCAGAACAACCAATTTGTGATCAGCGTGTCGGAGCAGTCCGGGACCGCGGAATCCTGCACCAATGCGTCGTTATGCCAAATTACGGTGGTGGGAGTTCGCCCCGGCGTTGTGGGTCCCGCACCGGATAGCATTCCTCAGGGAACCGCGGGGGTATTGACCTTCGGCGTCGATGGCGGTTTCTTTGGAACGGGGAGTAATCCGGCTTCGCCGGCGGTCAGCGCAACCTTTAACGGGCAGCTTCGCGGGATCCAACTGCCGGCCAGCCAGACCATCGGCAGCACGCGGCAATTGTCGGTGGCCATTGGTGGCGGATCGAACTCCAGCGACTTCACAGTGCCGGGGCTTTATCCGGTAGCGATCAAGAGCGCGACCGACCCAACCAAGTTCGCGGTCACCAATCTTGCGGTCCAGCCAACGTACACGCCTCCGTCGACCACCCGCGTCGCGGTCGGATCCGTTGCCGGAACCTCGGCGCCCGCGGACGTCTCCATCAATCCCGCGACCGGCATCGCCGTGGTGGCGAACCAGGGATCGAACGACATCAGCCTGATCGATCTTAAAACTACTCCGCCAACTCTGATCACCAACCTGTGCACGGCTAGCACCGGCGTGGCCACCAGCGGCTGCCAGCCTTCCGGACCCACCGGCGTTTCGGTCGACTCTGTGCGCAATATCGCGCTGGTCGTGAACTCGGTGTCAAAAACAATTGCCGTCGTGGACTTGAATGCGCACGCCGTCAGCTTCGTTCTTCCTGCTCTGCAGGATACGCCGAATTCTGTGGGCATCAATCCGGTAACCGGGCGCGCCCTGGTGGCCATGCAGCAGAAAAATTACGGAGTTCTGGTGGATGTCACCACGAATCCCCCCTCCTACGTGGGCATCGTGTCCATCAGTACCGGCTCCAACACCCGCGTCGCCGTCGAGCCCCATCTGAATTGGGCGCTGGCGACGCCGGGAACGCTGGGATCGCTGGGCATCGTGGATTTGAACCAGCAATCCTCCAACCAGATCACTGCGGTCTCGCGAACCAGCAACGGGAGCACCACGGTGGTCACGGTCAGCGTGCAATCCACGGCGTCCTCGCCACCGCTCTCGGTGCAAGTGGGAGACGCGGTGCAAATTCAGAACGTGCAGTTTCCCTCGGGGACCGATCCGTCGATCGCCGCGCAGGCGCCTTCGTTCAATGGATTTTACACGGTGAGTTCCGCGGGCCCGGGCCCCAACCAGTTCAGCTACACGCAGTCCGATCCGACGCTGCCGAATGTGGCGACGCAATCGATTCCGCAGGCTGCCACGGGTTCGGTCAACTATTCGCAGCCGGTGGCGACAGTCGGCGTGCCGATCACCGTGCAGGGCGTGGCCATCAATCCGGAAACGCAGCAGGCGGTGCTGTTCGATCCGACGACCAGCGGAGTGGTTTCGTTCTTCAGCCTGATCGATCAATCGATTTCTGCGCTGGCGTTAAAAACAAACAATGCGGCCGATATCGGGACGATCGCCGGCGCGTACAATCCGCTGACGAATACGGTGGTCGCCGTGAATTCAACATCGAACACTTTATCCGTGATCGATCCCACCGCGCCGCGCCGATTGAATGACAGCGCTCCTTTCCCCACTCTGCCCGGCCCCATCGCCGTGGCCATCGACCCCGGTACGAATCTCGCGGTGGTCGCCAACCAAAAGGACGGCAGCGTCAGCGTGTTGAACCTGGGCGCGATCCAGAACTTCTCCATCACCGAGACCAGTCCGAAAACCTTCGTCAACAGTTTCGCCTTGGGCAGCCAACCGAGCCCCTCCCCGCAAACGCTTACCGTGATCGGCAAAGGGCTTACGTGCACCGCCAGCACCACTTCTCTCACTGTGCGCCTCGACGGAACTCCGCTGACCACCAGTTGCACCGGGACAGGAGACCGCCAATTGACAGCGCTGGTTCCGGCGAACATGTTGATTTCGCCCCACCGCTACGCCGTGGATGTATCCAACGGAACGGGCGTGACCAACGCCGAGGATTTCACGGTCGAGCAGAGCGTGGACGTTACCGGTTGTTCTCCGACGCCACAGCCCTCGGGCGTGGCCATCGACCCGACGCAAAACATTGCCGCGGTCACGCTGTTCGGTTGCAACTCCGTGGCATTGATCAACATGACTTCCAACACCAGTTCCGCCGTCGCCGTGGGCACCAATCCTATCGGCGTGGCGGTGCTGCCGCGGCTGCATTTGGCGGTGGTCGCCAATAACGGCGGCGCGGGGACCGCCTCGATTGTCGATGAACAGGCACAGACCGTCACGCAAACCATCGCTACCGGCTCCGGCCCCATCGGTGCGGCGGCTGACGAAGCCACCGGCGAAGTGGCCATCGCCAACAGCGTGGCCAACACGGTGAGCGTGGTGAACGCCGTGACCGGAGGCGTGACCAGCATCTCCACCGGACAACGGCCCGTCGCGGTGGCCTTCAACTACGTGAATCATGAAGTGGCCGTCGCCGCTTCCGGAAGCAACAGCATCGGCATCTCCAACGGAACGTCTGCCAACAGCCTGGCGCAGAACTTTAATGTCAACGCGCCAACTTCCGTGATTTATGACCCGGTGCCCACCGATTGCGGCTCCAACAGCAATGGCACAACGACCAACACCACCGGCTGCTTTATCGCCGCCTCCAGCACCGGGAATAACGTGAATGTCATCGATCCGGTCACGGCCGTTCAGATCGTGTTCCGCATTGGCATCAACCCGACCGCGATCGCTTACAACTATTTCACCAGCACGTTGGTCAGCACCAATACCGCCAGCCGCACCGTGACGGTGGCCGATTTCCTGGGTCAGAAAATCCGCGCGGTGCTGCCGTTGCCGCCGGCCAGCGCGGCCAACTCCAATTTCGCGCTCAATCTGGCGTTTCAGGGGTTCCTGCAATACCCCCTGGGAATTCACCCGCTGACTAATGTGGCCGTCATCGGGGACACGGCCAACGGGCGCGTGTTGTTCATACCCTTGCCGCGATAAAACCAGCGCGGCAACTCCGCGGGATTGGCGGCGCATCGCAACGGGTGCTGGAAAAACGTTTTGCAGGGCCGCGGGCTGAGGCTGCGGGAACACTCAGTTGGAAGGATCCGGCCCTGATCCAGTCCAGAGGGGCCGGAGCAATTCCGATTGACGCCCATGAATTCGGACCGCTATAATCCGCGATTTGTGATTTTCTAGAGGAAAGAGAAGGTGTGAGCATGAGGGTTAATTTACGTTCGATAGGGATTTTCGCCGCGCTGGCTCTATTTTGCCTGGCTCCGATTCGCGGCGTTCGCGCGCAGGGTGCGGCCGCTGCGCCGGGTGCAAAGATCGCCGTCATGAATGTCCGCAACGCCATCGTCGCGACGGCCGAAGGCAAACAGGCGCAGGCGCAACTGCAATCGCAATTTGCGCCCAAGCAAAACGAACTGCAGAACCTGCAAAAACAGATCGAAGACCTGCAGCGCAAGATGAGCGAAGGCGCCCGCACGCTCAGCGACGACGAGAAGGCCAAAATGCAGCGCGAAGGCGAACTGCTCTCGCGGCGCCTGCAACGCGGTAATGATGACCTCAACGAAGAACTGAATGCCGCGCAGGGCGAAATCGTCGACGGGATCGGACGCAAGATGCTCGAAGTGCTGGACCGCTACTCTCGAGAGAACGGCTTCACCGTCGTTCTGGACACCTCGGCGCAGGGCAGCCCGGTCGTCTACGGCTCTTCGCAGTCTGATATCACCGCCGAAATCGTGAAGCTCTACGATCAGGCGTATCCGATTAAGGGTGCGGCAGCGGCTCCTGCTGCGGCTCCGAAGCCGGCGGCTCCCGCGGCTCCGGCCAAGAAGCCGACGCCTTAATCGGCTGCTGCAGTCGAATAGCTACGCGTTCGCCGCCGTTCTTGTTGTTCGGCTGTTACGTGCCGTGCTTCGATTTTCTTTTTCCGCCAGGGGCGCCGCAGGCTTCCTTGGCGCTTCTTTTTTGGGAGGCCCGGTGGACTCCAGCAGCATCGAAGCTCCCGACTGGTCGAAAATCCCGGTACCCGCCGACGATGGCGCGGCGCGGCACCTTGCCAGACTAAGGGTGCCTTCCGTTCCGTTGCCCTCGACCGACGGCACCGTCGTCGATCTTTCCGCGCTGCCGGGAACGGTGGTGGTTTTTGCATACCCGCGCACAGGGCGTCCCGGAATTGAAAATCCCGAGGGATGGGATTTGATTCCAGGCGCGCGCGGCTGCACTCCGCAGTCCTGCGCGTTCCGCGATTTATTTGAGACCCTTAAATCTCGTGGCGTCCAGCGGCTCTTCGGACTTTCCACGCAAAGCACGGAATACCAGCGCGAGGCCGCCGAACGCCTGCGCCTGCCGTTTCCGATTCTTTCCGACGAACATTTGCGGCTAGCGGACTCGCTGCGCCTTCCGATGTTTGAGGCCGGCGGCATGAAATTGCTGAAGCGCCTGACGCTAGTGATCTCGAGCGGGACGATTGAGCACGTCTTCTATCCCGTTTTCCCCCCGGATCGAAACGCCGCTGAAGTGGCGCAGTGGCTCGCAGCCCGCCGCCAAAGATCCGTCTAAATTGTGAAGAGAGCGCCCTGTGGGCCCGGTCAGTCCCAGTCCCGGAGGGACGACAAATCGTAGCCCACCGCGTAAGCGGTGGGACGTCGGCGCAAAAAAAGCAAAAGCCCCGGAGGGGCGACACAACGCCGTCATCTCGTTGGTGAAAATCAAATGTATGTGGTGACGCGTGAACGAATGGGAAATTGTGCCGCCCCTCCGGGGCTCTAACATGTTTCGCCCTGTATCCCCAGCGCTTACGCGGTGGGCTACGGTTTGTCGTCCCTTCGGGACTTCGGACGCGTCAGCCGTTTTGCATCCCCACCGCTCTCACGGTCGGTTATGGTTTGTTGCCCCCTCTAGACTTCGGATAGGTCGTGCGTTTCAGGTGGGCGCTGCAAATTTTTTCCAATTTCTTTCTGGTGCCGCAAGCGCTGGCGGCGTTACGATGCCAGCCGATTCCAGGAGACTTCCGTGACCCGCAAGATTTTTATTTATTCCGCACTGCATGCACTTATTTTCTTTGCGTTGTGTATCTCGCACTTTGTTCCCGCGCTACGCGCGCAACAATCGTCCGGAACCGCGACGGATGCGCTGCAAAAAGCGCGGGTGCTCGATCGCCTCACGGCGATGGGCTCGCCCGAGCACAAAGGCTCCGCGCCCGGGTTCGTCCTCGATCCCGCGTGGCCGCAACCGCTGCCGCATCACTGGGTGATCGGCGACGTCGGCGGGATTGCCGTCGACAAGCACGATCACATCTGGGTATTTCACCGCCCGCGTTCGGTGACTTCCACGGACAGCGGAATGCAGGGCGTGGCCGGCAAGGACGCCAAAGGCAATCCGATCAGCGCGCTCGGGTTTTCGCGTCCGTACGGGCAACTAAATGGCTGCTGCATGCCCGCGCCGTCGGTGCTGGTTTTCGATAAAGCGGGGAAATTGCTGCAAGCGTGGGGCGGTCCGGGCGATCCGGGCTACCTCGAGACAAAATGCCGCCAGCAGGACGGCTGTTACTGGCCGTCGCGCGAACACGGCGTGTATGTTGACCAGAATGATTTCGTCTATCTCGCCGGCAACGGCCAGGCGCGAAATTTTCACGGCCAATACCCGTGGGCGCCGAATTTCGGAAACGATTCGCAAATCCTGAAATTTAAAATGGACGGAACGTTTGTCTACCAGATCGGAACCGCGGGCGCAAAAGGCCCGAACAGCAATGACACTGCGGGCGGCGTGAATGGCACGCCCGAACCTTTCTGGCCGGCGGATATGGTGGTCGATCC
>DATGJQ010000059.1:0-8826 GCA_035295105.1 Candidatus Acidiferrales bacterium
AGCATCATTTCATAGGGCGTCATCCCCGGCTCGCGCTGCGGCACGCGTGCGAGTTCGATCTCGATGCCCAGTCCTCCGCGCGAAGCCATTTCGCACGAAGTGCTGGTGAGTCCTGCCGCGCCCATATCCTGGATTGCCACGACCGCTCCGGTTTGCATCGCTTCGAGGCACGCCTCCAGCAGCAGCTTTTCCATGAACGGATCGCCCACTTGCACGTTGGGCCGCTTTTGCTGCGACTCTTCGGTGAACTCCGCGGAGGCCAGCAGCGACGCTCCGTGAATTCCGTCGCGCCCGGTTTTCGCGCCAACGTAGATGACAGGGTTGCCCACGCCGCGGGCTTTGGCGAAAAACAAATCTTCTTTTTTTGCGATGCCCAGCGCGAGAACGTTTACCAGCGGATTGGCGGAATAGCCCGGCTCGAATTGCACTTCGCCGCCCACGGTCGGAACGCCAAAACAATTTCCGTAGTGCGCGATGCCGCGCACCACTCCGTCGAGGATGCGACGGTTGCGCGCAATCGTTTCGAGGTCGAGTCCTTCAGGGGCTAAAGCCCCTTTACTGGCATCACTTTCGGACGGGCTGAAGCCCGTCCCTCCAAAACCCGCTGAGGCCGCCACGGGCTTCGGAGGGCCGGGCTTCAGCCCGGCCACTTGCTCTGCGCGTCCGAGGGCTTTAGCCCCTGAAGTAATTGGCCCGAAGCGCAGGGAATCGAGCACTGCAATCGGCCGCGCGCCCATCGTAAAGATGTCGCGCAGAATTCCGCCGACGCCCGTTGCCGCGCCCTGAAACGGCTCGACGTAACTCGGATGATTGTGCGATTCCATTTTGAACGCGGCGGCCAGGCCGTCGCCGATGTCCACGACGCCCGCGTTTTCGCCCGGACCTTGCAGCACTTGTTTCCCGCGTGTGGGCAGGCGGCGCAAATGCACCTTGCTCGATTTGTAGGAGCAGTGCTCGCTCCACATCACGCTGAAGATTCCCAGTTCGGTGAAATTGGGTTCGCGCTGGAGGATTTTCTGGATGCGCGCGTATTCTTCGGCGGTGAGGCCGTGCTCGGCCGCCAGTTCCGGTGTGACCTTGATTTCTGTTCCCAACATCGATTTCGGAGAAGACAAGTTGATGGGGACTCCAGTAGCACAGACTGCACAGGCTGCGAAAGACTAAAAACGGTGTCATTCTGAGCGAAGCGAAGAACCTCTCCTGGGTTCTTTGCTCACACTTGAATCGAAGAGAGATTCTTCGCTTCGCTCAGAATGACAAAATGAGACATTTTTCCTTAATACTTTAAGCCGAAACCACGGCGCGCCGCGTCAGCGACTCGATCAGCGATTGAAAAATCACCAGGCCGTCGTTCGAGCCAAGCGGCTTTTCCACCGCGCGCTCGGGATGCGGCATCAGGCCCAGAACATTGCGCTCGCGGTTGCAGATGCCGGCGATATTGGCGAGCGAGCCGTTCGGATTGGCCGCGGCGTCTTCGCGGCCCTCGGGCGTCGTGTAGCGAAAGATGACTTGCCGGTTGCGTTCCAATTCGCTGAGCGTCGCTTCATCGCAGAAATAGTTTCCGTCACCGTGCGCGATGGGAATTTCCAGCACCTGGCCCGGCCGGGCCGTTGCCGTAAAGGGCGTATCCGTTTGCTCCACCCGAATGTGAACTTGCTTGCACACAAATTTCATTCCGGCATTGCGCTGCAGCACGCCGGGAAGCAAACCCGCTTCGCAAAGAATCTGGAGTCCGTTGCAGATGCCCAGGACCAATCCGCCGCCGCGCGCGAATTTTTCCACCGCGCGCATCACTGGAGAAAATCGCGCGATGGCTCCAGTGCGCAGATAATCTCCGTAGGAAAATCCGCCGGGAAGCAGGATCGCGTCCAAGCCCTTCACATCTTCGGATTGGTGCCACAGGAATTCAACCGGCTGGCGGAGAACTTCCCCAAGCGCGTACCAGGCATCGTGATCGCAATTCGAGCCCGGAAACACGACCACTCCAAATTTCATCGCGTGGAATCTCCCCGAAATATTTTAGCACAGCCGTGGCGCGATTCCGCAGACTGCAGAAAGACCTTCAATTGAAATGAAAGGAAGTAGGACAGGCTTCAGCCTGTCTGGTTTTGACTAACGTCATGCGTAAATCTAAACCAGACAGGCTGAAGCCTGTCCTACTGGATATCAGGATATGGTCGGTTCGAGCGCACAGGCAGAAGGTTAACGCTGCGACTTCTAGTGGCCGGAAACGTGTTTCGGCAGCATGTGTCCCGGGCGTCGATGAACCACAAGGTACAGAATCGCCAGCAAGATCGCGGATCCCAAGCCAACGGCGGCCGAATCGATCGCCAGGCCGAGAGTTCCGCCCCCAAGCAGGCACATACCCAGAACAGCAAGATTCACGCTTTCGTAAACTTCGAGGACCAGATCACCAAAAATGAAGGCAATTGCAGCTACCACGAGGCCCCAGTTCACCCACACGCCCATAGCCCGGTCCTCCTAGAGGGAAGTTAAGCCCAGAGTATCACCAGGGGTCCCGACCCGCAACAGTTTCATAGTGGAACAAAAAGCGTGGTGGCACAGGTTTCAGCCTTGGGTTTTCCCGCCCGGGACGCATGAGTCATCCCAGATAAAGACGGCGGCGCCGCTACCTAAAATCGTGCGATTCAGGAATTGTAAGGCTCAGTCCGGCAGAAGAAACAACCGTTCCGGCGCAAGCTCGATCACCCACGGCTGCGAAAAATCACGAAACGATTCCCACTCCGCCTTGAAAATTTCCGCCTGCACGTGAAAATCCGGGAGGCCGTCCGAAGCGGCGCCGATGCGCAAGTCCAGTGTGACTCGGAATGGCGTCTCGGTCATGGCCGCCAGCCAGCAAGGGAATCGATTCGAGGAATTTGCAACCGGCAAATCTCCCGGGGGATGTATGCGAATGTGATGCGCGCGAATCGCCACGTGCGCGGGCGGCGCGGCAAATACCTGCGCGACGCGAAGCGTGCAGCCCCAATCGACGGCTTCCACCAGGCCGTCGGGCCTGCGGCGCGCGCGCGAAAAATTCTTGCAGCCGGTCACCCGCGCGACCTCCAGCGTGGGCGGATGGCGGAAAATTTCTTCCTTGGGCCCTTGCGCGGCTACTGCGCCGCCGGACAGCACCACCAGTTTTTCGCAAACGCGATACGCTTCTTCCAGATTGTGGCTTACGAACACGGTCGAGCCTCTGTAATTCGCGAGATTTTCGCGCAGTTGCCGCTCGAGGGCTCCGCGCAGGTGCGTGTCCAGTGCCGAGAACGGCTCATCGAGCAGCAGCGCGGCGGGCTCGATGGCCAGCGCGCGCGCCAGCGCCACGCGCTGCTGTTCGCCGCCGGAAAGAGTCGTTGGGAAACGTTGCGCCAGCCCTTCAAGATGCGCGGCGACGAGCTGCGCCGCGACGCGCCGGTCACGTTCATCTGGCGAAAGAGGCCGCAAACCGAACGCGATATTTTGCGCGACGCTCAAATGCGGAAACAGAGCGTAGTTCTGAAACAGCAATCCGACGCGCCGCTCCCGTGCCGGCACATCGATCCCTCGCTCGGAGTCGAACAGCACGCGGCCTTCGAGCGCGATGCGGCCGCGATCCGGCTTTTCAAGTCCGGCGATGGCGCGCAACACCATGGTCTTGCCGGAGCCGGATGGGCCGAGCAAGCCCAGCGGCGCTCCTTCCGCCGTAAATTCGACCGCCAGGCGGAATCCCGGCACGTTTTTTTCGATCGCGACTTCGAGGGACATTCGTTTTTAGTAGCGCAGCCACTCCTGGCTTTGCGGTTTTCCCAACATTCGCAATCGGAAGACGTGATAAGACCAGAAAATCGCACCGCCGGGAGAAACTATGCCGCTAAGACTTTCGCCAGAGGCTCAGCGCGCGCCGATTGGTGCCGTAAATCAAGCTGAGAACCGCCAGGGAAAACAGCAGCAGGATGAGCGCGGTCCGGTTGGCCACGTCATAGTTGGCGGCTTGAACCTGGTCATAAATGTCGATGGAAATCGTGCGCGTCACGCCGGGAATATTTCCGCCGACCATCAGCACCACGCCGAACTCGCCAATCGTGTGCGCGAAGCTCAAAACGATTCCCGTAATTGCTCCGGCGGCAGACAGCGGCAGAATCACGCGAAAAAATGTGGACAGGCGCGAAGCTCCCAGAGTCCAGGACGCTTCGATCAGCCGGCGATCCACTCCCTCGAATCCCGCGGTGATCGGCTGCACCGCAAAAGGCAGGCTGTACAGCACCGAAGCGACCAGCAATCCGCTGAACGTGAATGGCAACGTGTGCCCGAACAAGGACTCCCACATGCGCCCGGCAAAATGCCGCGGCCCGAGGCCGGCCAGAATGTAATAGCCGAGAACCGTGGGTGGCAGCACGATCGGCAGCGCCACAATCGCCTCCACCACAAATTTCCATCGCCAGCGCGAAAAGGTGATCCAGTAGGCGATCGGCATCCCAACGGCGAGAAGGATTCCCGCGGCGCAAACAGCCAGCTTCAGTGAGAGCGCCAGCGCCTCCCAATTCAAGGCTTGCCCCCGGAGGAATTTTTGGCCGGGAGGTCCAGTCCATAGCGCGCAAAAAGCGCGACCGTCGCGGGACTCTTCACGTAATCAAGGAATCGCTGCGCGCCCTGCGGATTGGCCGACGCGCGAACCACCACGGCGCCCTGCTCGATCGGCGCGTACAGATTGTCAGGAATCAGCCAGCCATGGCCCTGGTCTTTCATTTGCGGCGTAACCACCAGCGAACGCGCCAGCAGTCCGACATCGGCGTTGCCGGAGGCTACAAATTCCGCCGTCTGCGAGGTGTTTTCGCCGAGCACCAGCCGGTCCTTCACCGCGTCATAGACGCCGGCGTGACGCAGAGCGTCCTCCGCAGCGCGGCCGTAGGGCGCGTGCGCGGGGTTGGCAATGGCAATTTTCTTCACCGCGGGATCGCGCAGCGCGGAAAAGCCTTTGCTGACGTCCACGTGCGAATCGTTTCTGGTCCACAGAACCAGTTTGCCGACCGCGTAGAGGTAGGTGCTCCCGGGCGCGGCCAGGCCCTCCGTTTCCAGCTTCTTTGGCCAGGCAATATCGGCCGAGAAAAACACGTCAAACGGCGCTCTATTTTCAATCTGCGTCAGAAAATTTCCGGAAGAGCCCATGCTCAGCCGCACCACGCATCCGGTCTCTTTCTGAAAATTCGCGGCAATCTCATTCATCGCATAAGTTAGATCCGAGGCTGCAGCGACCGTGACTGTGCCGCAGGGTTTTGCCGCGCTCTGGCTGGCGAACACAGAGCCAGGTGCGGCCAAAAAGAAAATCCCGGCTTCCGGTCTGAATAGAAATTGGGCGGCCAGTGCGAAGACCGCGGCCGCAGTGACTGCGAGGATGGGCACCCGCTTCATGTTTGCACTCCGGAAATTCACACCCGCACGATCATCACTTCCGTGGATTTAATCAGCGCCGCCGCGGTCTGGCCTTTCTCCAGGCGCATTTCGCGCGCGGCATCGGCGGTGATAATCGATGAAATGCGCTGCCCGCCGATGGAAAGCTTCACCTGCGCCAGCAAGCCGCTGTAGCGCACCTCCACGATCCGCCCGACCAGTTGGTTGCGCCCGCTGATGCGGCGAAAATTGCGGCGCCCGGCCAGAACATCCTTTTCCTCGTTGAGCGGCAAAAAGCGCTCGATTTCCGACATCGGGATGCGGTGGTGCCCGCCGGCGGTGCGGATGCTGCGCAATTTCTTCTTATAAATCCACTGTTTGAGCGTGGGATAGCTGATCCCCAGGGATCGCGCGGCGTCGCGTGGACTAAGCAATTCGTCGGACGGCAAGGACACCTCCAGAAAGTACATTTATACTCGACTTTATCAGTTATGTAAATACGGATTCATACGACTTCGGTGGCAGAGACTTCACAGGCTGCGGAAAAACTCAGAACTGTCATCCCGAAGGGCTGGGGTTGCCCGAGGGATCTGCTTTGCCTCAGTCTTGCGGAAGAGCACTCGGGCGCTACGCGTCTGCCAGTATTTGAGTTCTATGAAGATGCAGTGGAACCCCACAGACTGAAGTTCTGTGCCACTAATCTCCCGGTGCAAACGCCAGCAACACGTTACCGGGCATCCCGCCATTGCGCGGATAGCCGGAGTTTACGAACACCATTCCGCCGGCAACCACCGGACCGGCGCCATCGATCGAGCCGCCCTTCCCGGGAACTCCGTTCACTGTGGAGTAGGTTTGCGCCGTTGTGTCGAAATCCCAAAGCATCTCGCCGTCCTCGCTGCTGAACGCCCGCAGGTGCCCATCGAGCGCGGGGGAAAAAACGACGCCGGGAATCAACGCCAGCGCTGCGGACTGCCCGGGGCTGCATCCAGGCCGCGGCGGATCGCACGGATGGCTCGGAGCGAACCAGGCTTTCGATCCGTCTTCGAGCCGCAGCGCGGTCAAGCCTCCGCCCTTTACAGGATCGAACGTCGCGCCGCCCACCGGCCCGGCGGTGTTCATCACGCCGGAAACATCGGACACCGCTGCGTACACTTTTTGTCCATCGGTGGCCATGCCCCACTGCACGCCGCCGTTCAGCCCGCCCTTGCCGACGCGCACCTGCCACAGGATTTTTCCCTTGGCGTCCGGATCGAACGCGAAGACCAGTCCGGATTTTTGTCCGGCAACCAGCATTTCTTTTCCGTTCGGCGCGCGCACCAGAATGGGCGAGGAGCCGAAATCAAAATCCGGCCCGTCGGTCGTCGGGCAATTCACGCCTTTGCTGCGGCATGCGGAGGTATAGGCATCGTTCGCCAGCACCTGCTCGGTCCACACGATGCGCCCGGTTTTCAAATCGAGGGCCATGACCGCGTCGCTGGTCAGAGTAGGAGGTACGGAGTAATTGTCGCCTGTGGCCACATACAGAAGGCCACGCTTCGTATCGATCGTCGGCGCGGACCACACCGGAGCGCCTGAAGGCCCCCACTGCTGGGCGCCTGCGCTGTTGGTGCCCGTTTTTTGCGGCGGGCGATCGATGGTGTACGTTTTCCAGACGAGCGAGCCGTCGCGCACGCGAAGCGCCGTGACGCTGCCGCGAAAAGTGCAGCAGGCATATTGCGGCTCGAGCGACCGCGTTTCTTCCCACGAGGCGGCCGGAATGAAGACCACGCCATTGAGTGTCACGGAGGATCCCGTCAGGCGCGCTGCTTCGTGTTCATCGATTCGTTTCTTCCAGATCAGCTTGCCGGATTTCGCATCGAGCGCGTAGGCCCAGCCGATCAAGTCGGAAAAGATCAGCGAAGTTGCCGAACCGCTGGTGACCGGCAGAATCGCGGCGCGCACCGGGCCGTTGGCCTGAAACACCCAGTGCGTGCAGCCGGTGTTGGCATCCAGCGCTTCGACCACGCCACCGGCGCTTCCGACGAAGAGCGTGCCGTTCACCACCGTCGGCGCGGCGAATGCGGTGACGTCGCCCGGAAATCCGATTGCCCATTTCAATTTCAGGTGCCGCACCTGCGCGGAGGTGAGCCCGGCCTGCTCGGCGGCCTGGTAACGCGCGTTGGACGTGGTGGGACTCCATCCCGGCCAGGTATCCTTCGCGGGACCAGAGAGGATGGAAACATTTGCGGAGCAAAATGCGCTGGCCGGCAGCGGCGCTTCTTCCGTCTTCGTTCCCAGATAATTGGCGACGGCTTCGCGCTCCTCGCGCTTGATCGGGTAGGCCACCGCCATCATCAATCCGAAATCCAGCGTGCGCATGATTCGCGCTGCGGAGAGTTTCTGCAGCGCGTCGCGCGACGGCGCCCGCGAGCCGGCCTGGTCATGGCAGCGCGCGCAGCGTTGCTGGTACACGTCGGCGCCGGAGACGGTAGCGGCGCCCGGTGCCGCGGATGTAGCGTTGGCAGGATTCTGCGCGGCTGCGGGGATTGCTCCTGGAAGAAAAGTCAGCGTCAACAGCGAAGCGCAAAAACTTGCGAGAACGATCGCGCGTCTCATCGGGTTTTCCTCTGCAGTTGGAACTAAGTGGGAATCTTACGATAGTTCGACGATCAAGTGGCACATGCTTTAGCTTGCGGATTCGGATGGTGGGACGGAAAACAGCAGGCTTCAGACCAAACTGCGCAAGCTGAAGCATGCTCCACTCAAGTGTGCGCCGCCGCTTCCTGCTCGAAGGCGTGATACGAAGACCGCACCAGCGGACCCGATTCGACGTGCGCGAATCCCATTTGCTCGCCAAGTTCCTTGTACTCCGCAAATTCCTGCGGATGAACGTAGCGCACGATGGGCAGATGTTCGCGCGTCGGCTGCATATATTGCCCGAGCGTCAGAATGTCCGTGCCCTGCGCCGCCAGATCGTGCATCGCCGCGAGGACTTCCTCGCGCTCTTCGCCGAGGCCCAGCATCAGCCCGGTTTTCGTGGGCATTTCCGGCGCGAGCGACTTCGCCCGGCGCAGCAACTCGAGCGACCGTCCGTACACCGCACCCTTGCGCACCTGGTGATACAGCCGCGGAACCGTTTCCGTGTTGTGGTTTAGAACATCGGGCCGCGCGGCGATTACCGTTTCGAGAGCATTCCAATCGCCGCGAAAATCGGGGATCAGCACTTCTACTTTGCAGGCCGGAACGCGTTCCCGAATTTCGGAAATAGTGCGCGCGAAAATTGCCGCGCCGCCATCCGGCTGGTCATCGCGATTGACGGAAGTGACCACCGCGTACCGCAAGCCCATGCGCTCCACAGCCTCCGCCACGCGCTCCGGTTCCTGCTCGTCCGGAGGCCCATCAGGTTTGCCGGACGGCACGGCGCAGAAGCCGCACGCCCGCGTGCAGATGTTTCCCAAAATCATGAACGTCGCGGTG
>DATGJQ010000060.1:0-11749 GCA_035295105.1 Candidatus Acidiferrales bacterium
TGGAACGTCCGCGAAATCCCGGCGATGAAACTATCGTACTGCGGCGTGCCGGGCGTGGCGTGTCCGACCATGTAGGAGCGGCGGCGCTGCGCCACGCGGGCGATGGAAGTCGAGATCAGTGCAATGCCAATGCTTCCGCCAACGTTGCGCATGAAACTGTTCATCGAGGAAATCTGGTTATTTTTCTCGCGCGGAACGCCCACATATGCGAGCACGTTCTGCGGGACGAAAATGAACGCCAGGCCGAACATCTGCAGCGTGCGCATCAGGAACGCGGCGCGGAAATCCATGGTGAGGCTGACCAGGCTCGACATGTAATACATCGCCGCGGAAATCGAGATGAACCCGAAAGCCATCATTTTGCGCGGGTCGACTCGCGAGACCATCTGGCCCACAAACGGCAGCACTAGAATCATGATGAAGCCGCCGCCCGCCAGCGACTCTCCAGCCACCACCGCCGGATAGCCCAGCTGCACCTGCAGGAATTGCGGAATCATGAACGTCGTGCCGTACAAAACGATTCCAACCGTAAAGCTGAAAAACATGGCCGTCGCGAAATTGCGCATCTTAAACATGCGAATGTCCACCACGGGATTCGGGTGATTCCATTCCCAGACGATCCAGACTAGAAACGCATAGCCCGCGAGAACGATCAGCGAGGTGATCCAGCGCGATGAAAACCAGTCAGACTCCTGGCCCTTGTCCAGCGCGATCTGCAGGCTGGCAATGGCCAATGTCAGCAAGCCCAGGCCTACGTAATCGGCGCGGATGCCTCTTCTTCGGGCCTGTTCGCGCTTCAGGAACGGCGGATCTTCCACCAAACGATTGGTCAGGAACAGCGAAATCAAACCGATGGGCACGTTCACGTAAAAAATCCAGCGCCAGCTGTAGTTGTCCGTAATGTAGCCGCCGAGGGTCGGACCAATGGCCGGCGCCAGAACCACCGCCATGCCGTACACGGCGAAGGCCATGCCGCGCTTGGATGCGGGAAACGTGTCGGCGAGGATGGCCTGTTCGCTGGGCTGCAAACCTCCGCCGCCGACGCCTTGCAACACCCGGAAGAAAATCAACATTCCCAGGCTGGGCGCCAATCCGCAAAGAAAACTGGCCACGGTGAAAAGCAAAACGCAGGACATGTAAAAACGCTTGCGGCCAATGATGGTCGAGAGCCAAGCGCTGATCGGCAGAATGATGGCGTTGGAAACCAGGTAGCTGGTCAGCACCCAGGCGGATTCTTCCTGGCTGGCCGAGAGATTGCCTGCGATATGCGGCAGGGACACGTTGGCGATGGAAGTGTCGAGCACCTCCATGAACGTGGCCAGCGTGACCGTCAGGGCGATCAGCCACGGGTTATATTTTGGCTTCCAGGGAGCGTCTAGGGCTTCTGTCACGCAAGTTTTCCTGAGTTTCTTCTGCCACACAGATTTTTACGGTGTCATTCTGAGCGAAGCGAAGAATCCATCCTTGGTTGGTTCTTCTCTATGCTTAAATCGAAGAGAGATTCTTCGCTTCGCTCAGAATGACAAGACAAAACATTTTTTCTCAGATGGGGAAGTCTGCGCCACTTACTTGAGCCACACCTTCGGAACGACCGACATTCCCGGACGCAGGCGCTCCAGGCCCTGCTGGCCGGGCTTGAAGCGGATGCGCACGGGCAGGCGCTGAACCACTTTCACGTAGTTGCCGGTTGCGTTCTCCGGGGGAAGCAGGCTGGTGATTGAGCCGGTCGAGCCGGGCATGGCCTCGACGGTGCCGTCAAAACTCTGATCGAAGGCGTCCACGGAAATGGTGACCGACTGGCCCGGGTGCAACTGGCGAAGCTGGCTTTCCTTGAAGTTCGCGGTGACCCACAAGTCGCCGAGGTCGGCTACGGTCAAGAGGCGCTGGCCCTTGCTCACATGTTCGCCAACTTCCACGGTGCGCTTGCTGATCACTCCGGCCACCGGAGCGACGACCTTGCAGTAGCTAAGATCGAGCAGCGCACGGTCGAGCTGCGCCTTCATCGCCTGCACGTCGGCTTGCTTCGATTGCAGGTTCGCGCGGGAGATCGCCACCTGGTTCGGGGCGCTCACCTGCGCCGATTCCATCATGCTGCGCGCCTGCTCGAGCTGCGCGCGGCGCTGCTCCACGACTTTTTGCGCGGATTCGGCCGAAGCCCGCGCGGAATCGACGGACGCTGCCAGGGCCTTGGCCTGGCCCACCACTTGATCGTAATCGGAACGCGAGACTTCATTCTTGTCGACCAGGGTCTTGTAGCGCACCAGATCGGCCTGGGCTTTGCTGTTGTTGGCTTCGGCTTCCAGCACGCGCGACTGCGCCGCAAGTTGATCGCGCTCCGCGGCAGCTTCGGCCGCCTCGGCGTTAGCGACTTCGGATTTGGAAGTCGCCACGCTCGTCTGCGAAGTGCTCTGAATGATCGGAAGATTGGGATTTTCCGCGCGCTCACCGGCCTGCGCTTTCAACAATTGCGCCTGCGCCTGTTCCACGGCCACCTGGTAATCCCGCGGATCGAATTCCACCAGTACATCTCCCGCTTTCACGGAATGATTTTCCTCGGCATGAACAGCGATGACGTCGCCGTCGATGCGCGAGCTGACACCGTTGAGATGGCCGTCCACCTGGGCGTCGTCGGTGGATTCGTAGGTGCGCGCATACAGCCAGAACCCGAGCGCCGCAAGCAGGATCACGCAGCCGAGAACGGCGGCAAACAGAAGCGTCCGGCGGCGCCCGTCGGATGTGCTGCCGGTATCATTCGGCACGTTGGGAGTTCCGGCGGATTCGACCGTCCGGGGCGCCCTGGTTTCCTGCAGTTGGTCAACCGCCATGATTATTGGCTCCTCAAAAGATCGCGCATAATTTTCTCAGCCTGCCCGATGGCGCGCGCCACGCTGGCCTTGGCCAGATTGTGCGCATTCAGATTGGCGATATAGTCGGACTCCGCGCTGGCCACGACTTCCTGGGCCTGCGTGACTTCGACGGTATCGGCGACGCCAGAAGAAAAACGGTCGGTGGATTGCGTCAGCTCGTCGCGGGCCAGTTCTCGGCGGCTCTGGGCCACGCGCACCAGTTCGGCGGCGGCATTGAGATCGAGATAGGCGTTGCGCACATCGGCTTCCACGCGGTCGCGCACGCTTTCGTATTCGGCGCGCCGCTGTTTCAGCGTGGCGTCCGCCTCAAGGACGTCGCCGTGGGTGTGGCCGCCGGCCCAGATGGGGAACAGGATCTGGCCGCTCACGTCAAACGTGCCGTGTGAACTCGCGGGGTTCATGCCGATCACGCCGTAATCGGCGGTGACGCCGAGCGTGGGATAGTGTTCCGCAACGGCTGCCTTGCGGGCAAATTCAGCCGCGTGTACTTGAGCTTCCGCCGCTTTCAGGTCGGAGCGGTTCTGTGCGGCGAGCGCCAGCGCTTGCTCCAACGTGATGTTTTCAAGCGGCGCATACGGCAATTTGTCCGACAGAGTGTAGGGCTGCCCGGGCGATAATCCGATCAGGCGCGCCAGGCCGATTTTTTCCTTGCCGTATTCGGCCTGCTCGGCGGTCAGGCGCTGCTGCTCGGTTTGCAGCTCTACCTGGCTTCGCGTCATGTCAATTTTCGCGCTGAGGCCGGCGTTGAAGCGGTCCGAGGCCTGCTGAAAAATCGTCTGCGCGCTTTCGACTTGCACCTTGGCCGAATCGACGCGCGCGGCTTGCGCCAGCACCTGCAGGTACGCCTGGGTCACCACATAGACGACAATTTCCCGCGAGTCCGCCGCGGAAAGCTCCGCGGCGCGCTGGCCTTCGCGAGCCGACTGGTAGTTGCGAATCGCGTTCACGTCGGCGACGCGCTGCGACAGATACGCCCGCAAGTCGAAATAGTTGAACGGGCCGACCACCGCCGGAAAATTGATCCCCGTACTCGGCGGAAATTTGAAATTGAATCCGAAGGATTGCAGGTCGGTCTGCTGCGCGTTCTCGCGGAAGCCGCCGGAGAAGTCGGGATACAGCACGCTGCGGGCGACAATTTTCTGACCCTGGGCGCGCTCCGAGGACGCTTCCGCCGTGATTCCTCCCAGGTTATAGCGCAGCCCCATTTTCAGGGCCTCGTCGAGAGAGAGCGGCATCGTCTGTCCGGTGGGTGGGCCCGCGCTGGCGCTGCCCTGATACGGCCCGGTCTGCGCCCAGCCGGCAACGGCCGCGGCCGGAACGACGATTGCCAGCAATAGGAACAAACGAACCCGCGAAATGCTCATGAGAACCGCTCAATTCTTCGGAATTGGCCAGCCATGCCCGCCGCTCCCCGAGCACACGAACTCCGCAGAGCAACGCCGGACGGATCCACCGAAATCGCAATTAAGGCTTGCGTGGCCGCGGACACCCAAGTAAGATACATACACGTATGTATCCTGTCAAGCTTAGCGCCCTTGGGATGTGCCGCATACAATGAGGACCTTACCCATCCCCGTACGCGGCAAACGGCCCCGCCGGCGAGCTCCGCTCGCGGCAGCCTCCAACACGCGCCAGACGGATCGCACCCGCGCGACGCGCCGGAAACTATTAGATGCAGCCAAGAGCGTTTTCGCGCAGCAGGGATTTGAAGCGGCGCGCCTTGAAGATATCGCTTCCGACGCGGGGTATACGCGCGGCGCCTTCTATGCCAACTTCAAGAGTAAGGAAGACATTTTCTTTGCAATCTTAGAGGAATGGGTGGCCGAGCGGATCGAGTCGCTCACCGTCGCCCTGCGCCGCCACACCGATCCCGCTGAAAAGCTGACGGCCCTGCGAACCCACTACGCCGAACTGGCCACCGACCGCCGCCTGGTCCTGATCTCCATGGAGTTCAAATTGTTTGCCCTGCGCCACCCGGAGGCGCACGCCCGACTGCGCAGCCGGCATCGCCGCATTCGCGCGTCGTTCGGCGAGCTTTTTTCGGAAGTGATGGATGCTCTTGGGAAAACGATCCCGATCGCCTACCCTGCGGCCTCTGCCTGCCTCGGGGCGGTGGCGCAAGGATTACTTCTGGAGCATTTACTCGACCAGAGAACGTTGTCGGAAGGCGACGTCCGGCACGTGCTGGGGCTGTATTTCGATTCGATTTTTTCGAGCTGCCCCGGGCCGCGCTAACCTCCATGGGTATGGCAAGTTGAGTAAATGATTTTGTAACGGGAATTTGGGATTTTGCATCTGAAGAGTGTGTGGAGACGCGCCCGCCAAATTCCGCGAGTGACGCGCATTGGCAACGAAGACACAAGTAGTTAGCAAGCTTCAGGATCGCCGGCGAATACCTGATTTCACGCCTGGGAAATCGGAACGAAACGCAATCGCTGGCATCGCGAATGATGAATTTTTGTGTTCGTGTCGGTAACCGCCGGCGCGAACGGGGCCGGGGAGGCTGAAGTTCTGTATGTGGATCGTCCGACTTGCGCTGCGAAGGCCCTACACCTTTGTGGTGATGTCTTTGCTGATTCTGATTCTCGGCGTGCTGGCGATTTACACCACCCCCGTTGATATTTTCCCCAATATCGATATTCCTGTCCTGAGCGTCGTTTATGGATATCCGGGACTTTCAGCGCAAGACGTTTCCGAGCGTCTGGTTGTCAATTTCGAGCGCGGGCTGACCGCTACCGTGAATGACGTGGAGCACATCGAGTCGCAATCCCTGAACGGCCTCGGGGTGATCAAGATTTTCTTTTACCCCAGCGTGAAGATCGACATGGCCATGTCGCAGGTCACCGCGATCGCCCAATCCCAACTGCGTCAGGATCCGCCGGGAACGACTCCCCCCTTTCTGCTGACCTATAACGCCTCTTCGGTTCCCATCATTCAACTGGCGCTGTCTGGAAAGAATCTTTCCGAGCAGCAGATCAACGACCTGGCCGCAAATTTTCTGCGTACTCAGCTGGCCACGTTGCAGGGCGCCGTTTTTCCGAACCCCTACGGCGGCAAGCAGCGCCAGATTCAGGTGGACCTGAACATTCCCGAACTGCAAGCCAAGGGGCTTTCGCCGACCGATGTGGTCAACGCCATCGGCGCGCAAAACCTGATTCTGCCGGCGGGAACCGTGAAGATCGGTTCCTTTGAAGACGACGTCGACATGAACGGCAGCCCGAAAACGGTGGAAGAAATGAACAACCTGCCGATCAAAACCGTCGGCACGGACACCATTTATATTCGGGATGTCGCGCATGTGCGCGACGGCAGCCCGCCTCAGACGAACATTGTGCTGGTGGATGGACAACGCGCCGCCCTGATGACCGTCATGAAGCTGGGCGCGACCTCGACCCTGGACATTATCAACAAACTGAAGGAACGCCTGCCGGTGGTGCTTGCCGGCATGCCGCCCGACCTTCGCGTGCGTCCCATCGCCGATCAATCGTTGTTTGTGCGGGCTTCGATCAACGGAGTGGTGCGCGAGGCGGTGATCGCCGCGTGCCTGACGGGACTGATGATCCTTATCTTTCTGGGAAGCTGGCGCAGCACGCTGATCATCGCGGTTTCCATTCCGCTCTCGATCCTCACGTCGATCATCGTGCTGAGCGCGATCGGTCAGAGCATCAACATCATGACCCTCGGCGGACTGGCGCTGGCGGTCGGCATACTGGTGGATGACGCCACCGTGGAAATCGAGAACATCAACCGCAACCTGGCCGAGGGCAAGGAAATTATCCAGGCGATTCTGGACGGCGCGCAGCAGATTGCCGTCCCGGCGTTCGTTTCCACGCTTTCGATCTGTATCGTGTTCGTGCCGATGTTCTTCCTGACCGGCGTGGCGAAATACCTGTTCGTGCCGCTGGCCGAAGCCGTGGTGTTTGCCATGCTGGCGTCGTACCTGCTGTCGCGCACGCTGGTGCCGACCATGGCGCGCTACCTGTTGAAGGCCCACGAAGAGGAGTCCGCCGAGAAGTCGCTGCGCAGCGCAAATCCGCTGGTCCGGCTGCAGGGACATTTCGAATTGCAGTTCGAAAAGCTGCGGAATTTTTACCGCGGAGTCCTGCGAACCTGCCTGCACCACACCGTGCTCTTCCCTCTGGTGTTTCTGGCGATTTGCGTCGGATCCTTCGCGCTGTATCCCTGGCTCGGCGAAGATTTCTTTCCGTCCGTGGACGCTGGGCAGATCAAGCTCCACGTGCGCGCTCCCACCGCCACGCGCATTGAGGAAACCGCGGCGCTCTGCGGCGAGGTTGAAAAGTCCATCCATGAATTGATCCCGGCCGACGAAATCGAAGGCGTGATCGACAACATCGGCCTCCCGTACAGCGCCTACAACTACGTGTACAGCACGTCGGCGCCGATCGGACCGGAAGACGCCGACATCTTGATCTCGCTGAACCCGAAGCATCATCCAACCGAACAGTACATGCATGATTTGCGGCGGAAGTTGAACCGGGAATTTCCCGGCGTGATGTTTTATTTTCCGCCCGCGGACATTGTCAGCCAGATTCTGAATTTCGGACTTCCCGCGCCCATCGACATCCAGATCATGGGACGCGACATCGAGGGAAATCACCAGTTCGCGAACGATTTGCTCTCGCAGCTGAGCACGATTAATGGAATTGCCGACCTGCGGATTCAGCAGCCCTTCAACCAGCCCAAGCTGCACATTGACGTGGATCGCACCAAAACCATCCAGGCGGGACTGACGCAAAAAGACGTGGCCGGCAACCTGCTCGTCTCACTCAGCGGAAGTTTCCAGACATCGCCGTCCTTCTGGCTCGATCCCAAGTCCGGCGTGAGCTATACCGTGGCCACCGTGGCACCGCAATACCGGATTGAGTCTCTGCAAGACCTGGAAAATATTCCGGTGACCGGAACAGGCGGCGCCAACCGACCGCCCTGGCAGCAACTGGCCAATCTGGGCACGGTTTCCCGCGGGGTGGGAATGGCCACCGTTTCCCATTACGACGCGCAGGACATGATCGATATTTTTGGCGCCACGCAGGGGCGCGACCTCGGCGGAGTGGCCATGGACATCGAATCCATCGTGAATAAGGACCGCAGCCGGCTGCCGCGCGGTTCGCAAATATTTGTGCGCGGGCAGATCGATACCATGCACAGCTCGTTCATCGGTCTGCTAGGCGGATTGGGATTCGCGATTCTTTTGATTTATCTGCTGATTGTCGTCAACTTCCAGTCGTGGCTAGATCCATTCATCATTATTTGCGCGCTGCCCGCCGCGCTGGCCGGAATCGTGTGGATGCTGTTCGTAACGCACACGACCATCAGCGTGCCGGCACTGACCGGATCAATCATGTGCATGGGCGTGGCCACGGCCAATAGTATCCTTGTGGTGAGCTTTTCCAAGGAGCGGGTTCAGGAAGGGCTCGAGCCGCTGCAGGCCGCGGAAGAGGCCGGATTTACCCGCTTCCGGCCCGTAATCATGACCGCCATGGCCATGATCATCGGCATGCTGCCGATGGCGGTTGGGCTGGGCGAAGGCGGCGAGCAGAATGCGCCGCTCGGGCGAGCGGTGATCGGCGGGCTGTTGTTCGCCACGGTCGCCACGCTGCTTTTCGTTCCGTCGGTATACAGCCTGATTCACGGTTTCCGTAAGAACCCGGGCGATTCAGCGGTGATCGAGATTCCGGGCGAATAGTTCCACGGCCAGGTTTTTCGCAAGATTTTTTGCCAGGTATTCGGAGGATCAGATGGAGGTTGTTTCCAATCAGCGGGACCCGGCGGAAGCGCCAGCCGGCGAGAGGATTCGGCACGCTGTTCCCCCGCCGCCTTCGCCGGGGAGCCGGGTAACACGCGGTATCGTGCTCGTGCTCATCGTTCTTGCTGTCGCGCTCGTCGTCATTTGGGGAATTTCCAGCCGCCGCAAAGCCAGCGCAGAGCTTTCACAGGAAACGCGGGATCTGGCGATTCCCACGGTTTCCGTCATTCATCCCAAGCCGGGCGCGCCGCAGCAGGAAATCGTGATTCCGGGAGACATGCAGCCTTACACCGATGCGCCGATCTTCGCGCGAACCAACGGATATTTGAAAAAGTGGTACGTGGACATCGGAGCGAACGTGAAAGCGGGGCAAGTCCTGGCGGAGATCGATTCGCCGGAAGTCGATCAGCAACTGCAGCAGGCGCGCGCCGATCTGGCCACGGCCCAGTCCAATCTGAATCTTGCGCAAGTTACTGCGAACCGCTACAAGGACCTGCTGAAAACCGATTCCGTCGCGCAGCAGGACGTCGATAACGCCAACGGAAATTATGAAGCGCGAAAGACCACGGTCGAATCCGCACAAGCCAACGTCAAACGCCTGCAGGATCAGCAATCCTTTGAGAAAGTCTACGCCCCGTTCGATGGCGTAGTTACCGCGCGCAACACGGACGTCGGACAGTTGATTGATTCCGGAAGCAGCGGCGGCACCGCTCGCGAGCTGTTTCACATCGCGGCCGTGAATCCGCTGCGCGTTTACATCAATGTGCCGCAACTCGATTCTCCCGAGATCCGGCCCGGTCTGCACGCCGAACTGGCGCTCACTGAGTTTCCCGGACGCCGCTTTCAGGGCACCGTGGTGCGAAGCTCGGGGGCGATTGACAACACCACGCGCACGCTGCTTACCGAAGTGGACGTGGAAAATTCCCAGCACCTGCTCAAGCCGGGAGGCTACGTGGAAGTCCATCTCAAGCTGCCTTCCCCTGTGAACACGTTTACGCTTCCGGTGAACGCCACGATTTTCAAATCCGCGGGATTGCAGGTGGCGATCGTGAAAGGCGGCAAGACCATCTCGCTGGTTCCGATCACGCCGGGCCGCGATTTCGGATCGGACATGGAAATTGTCGCCGGCCTCAAGGGTGACGAGTGGGTGGTGTTGAATCCCGCCGATACCCTCAGCGACGGCCAGACCGTTCGTGTGGCCGAACCTCCGGCGTCCGCGCAAGGGAAACCGTAATGCCCCGGATGCCCGGAATTCCAGGATCGCCCGCGCCGCGAAGCTTCCTTCCCTTCGGAATAATTCCAACTTTATTTTTGGGATTCGGGTTGCTCACCGGTTGCTCCGTCGGCCCGAAATACGAACGGCCCACGACGCAAATTCCGCCCGCGTACAAAGAGAACGCCAATTGGAAAACGGCACAGCCCAGCGACCAGACGCAAAAAGGAAACTGGTGGGAAATCTTTCAGGATCCGCAGCTGAATGCGCTGGAGGAAAAGGTCAACGTATCGAACCAGACGTTGCGCGCCGCGGCCGACCGTTTTCAGGAAGCGCGCGCGGCGTTGAGGCAAACACGCTCAGCGCTATTCCCGCTGGTGACCGCCAGCGTATCGCCCACGCAGAACCGGCAATCGCAGCATAAGTCCACGTTCGGCGCAACGTCTCCCGTCAATTATTCGGATCTAATTCTGGCCGGGGACGTTTCTTACGAAGTGGATGCCTGGGGCGCGGTACGCAAAAGCGTGGCATCCAGCCGCGAACTGGCGCAGGCTTCAGCCGCCGATCTGGAAACAATTCGCCTCAGCCTGCACGCGGAGCTGGCCCTGGATTACATGACGCTGCGCGGGCTGGACGAGCAAAAGAAGCTTTTCGATTCCAACGTTGAAGCGTTCGATAAAGCGGTGCAGCTTACCGAGAGCCGCTTTCAGGGCGGCGTGGCTTCGCGCGAAGACGTGGACCTGGCCGCGACGCAACTCGAACAAACTCGCGCCCAGGATATCGACATCACCTCGGCGCGCGACCAGTTTGAGCACGCTGTTGCCGTCCTCATCGGCCAGCCGGCCTCGTCCTTCCGCTTGGATCCCGCGCCGGTACCGGTGATTCCACCTCTTCCTCCTCCCGGACTCCCCTCCGATTTGCTGGAGCGGCGCCCCGACATTGCCGAAGCGGAACGGCGCATCGCTTCCGCCAACGAACAAGTGGGTATCGCGCGCGCAGCATTTTTTCCAACGATCACGTTGGGGCTCGTAGCGGGATTCGAGAGCGGAAAATTTCCCAACTGGCTGACCGGGCCCAGCGCGCTGTGGTCCATCGGGGGCTCGGCCGCCGAAACGGTTTTCGATGCCGGCAGAAGGCGCGCTGTTTCCGACCAGGCGATTGCCTCGTACGACGAGACGATTGCGGATTACCAGCAGACGGTGCTGGCGTCGTTTCAACAGGTCGAGGATTCGCTGTCCGATCTTCGAGTCCTGGAGGAAGAAGCCCGGACGCAGGATGCCGCGGTCGCTGCCGCGAATCGCGCGCTCGATCAGGCCACCAACCGCTATAAGGGCGGCCTGGACACCTACCTGACGGTGATTACGGCGCAGAGCGCTTCGCTGGCCAACGAGCGGACCGCCGTAAGCATTTTGACCCGGCGGCTGACATCCACCGTCCTTCTGGTGAAAGCCCTCGGCGGCGGCTGGGATGTTTCCAAACTTCCGTCGGTGGATTAGAATGCCACCGCTTACTGGCACAAGCTTCAGCCTGTGGCTTCTGCACGATCTTGTAGCGCCCGCCTTCAGGCGGGCATTGTGGCCGGACTACAGGATGCCCGCCTGAAGGCGGGCGCTACATATAGACTTGTACTGCCGCATCTCGATTAGGGGAAAACTTCCAATGAAGAATACTCGCGCAGGTCGGCTGCGCCTCGCTGCGGCTTCGCTCCTGGCTCTCACGGCTCTGGCCATCTCGATCTCCGCGGCAGGTACTTATCATGTGATTAAGAAAATCCCCATTCCCGGCGACGGCGGGTGGGATTACGTTGCCGCGGACAGCGACGCGCGCCGGCTGTACGTTTCGCACGACACTGAGATCGTGGTGCTCGATCTCGATAGCGGGGCGATCGTCGGAAAGATCACCGGC
>DATGJQ010000061.1:0-4518 GCA_035295105.1 Candidatus Acidiferrales bacterium
AAATTCGGACACACCCCCGGACCCATGGCCGTGAGTGACGAAAAAATCACGAAGGAATTGCCGTTCACGCTCGATCTCAGACTAAAATAGAGTATCGTTACTCGAGAATATGCAAGGACCCACAACTCCGGACGGCGTCGAAACCGATCTTCCTCTGCGACGCGGCTTCGCCGACAACTACGGAATCAATTCCCCGTTCCCCGATGAGATGGTCAAGCCGGACCGGACCCTGCGGCCGCACTGGCGCGAATTTGTTTCCCTTCTCGACGAACTGAAGCCCGGCGAGTTCGGACACCGGCGGGACCTCGCGCGCCGATTGATTCACCAGAACGGCGTCACCCACAACGTCTACGGCGACCCCAACGGCCTGGATCGGCCCTGGATTTTGGACTTTATTCCGCTGCTGATTGCCGGGGCCCATTGGGATGCCATCTCCGAGGGCCTAGTGCAGCGCGCGCGCTTGCTGGATCGCTTGCTGGCCGATTTGTACGGCCCCGCGGACACCATTTACAGCGGAGTGCTGCCTCCGGAATTGCTGTGGTCGAATCCCGGCTTTCTTCGCCCCTGCCACGGCATCCGGTTGCCGCGTGGACGGTGGCTGCACCTGTATTCGGCGGACCTGGTGCGGAACGAAACCGGCGGGTTTGAGGTGATGAGCGACCGCACGCAGGCGCCTTCTGGCGCCGGCTACACACTCGAGAACCGCATCGTGATGTCGCGGGCGATTCCGTCGATCTTCCGGCAATGCCAGGTGCAGCGGCTCGCGCCGTTTTTCGTTTCGCTGCGCGAAACTCTCACCGAACTCGCTCCGGCCAATCACGAAAATCCGCGCATCGTTCTGTTTACTCCGGGGCCTTACAACGAAACGTATTTCGAGCACTCCTTCCTGGCGCGTTATCTCGGCTACGCTCTGGTGCAGGGCAACGACTTGACCGTGCGCGACACCATCGTTTACATGAAGACGCTCGGCGGCCTGCAGCGTGTCGACGTGATCCTTCGCCGCGTGGATGACAATTTCTGCGATCCGCTGGAACTGCTGCCGGATTCGTATCTCGGCGTGCCGGGACTGCTGCAGGCCGTCCGGCGCGGAAATGTTGCAGTGGCGAATGCCATCGGCTGCGGAGTGTTGCAGGCGCCCGGGTTTCTTCCCTTTCTTCCGGCCGTATGCCGCTATTTGCTGGGCGAGGAATTGAAGCTGCCATCGGTGCAAACGTGGTGGTGCGGCCAGCCGGACATTCTGGAGTTTGTGGTCCAGCATTTATCGGAGATGGTGGTGAAGTCCGCCTATCCGACGCTGGGAGAGGATCCGGTGTTCGGGCAGAATCTGACGCGCGAAGAGCTCTCCACGCTGGAGCGAAAAATCAGGAAGCGGCCGGCGAATTACGTGGCGCAAAAACAGATGATGTCCTGCACCACTCCCGCGCTGATCGGTGAAGACGTGGAGCCGCGGCGGTTCGTCATTCGCTCCTACCTGAGCGCGTATGGCGATTCGTACACGGTGATGAATGGCGGGCTCTCGCGCATCACCCAATCGAACGACACTCTGGTCGTTTCCCTGCAAAAAGGCGGCCGCAGCAAAGACACCTGGATTCTGTCCGAAGGCCCCGTCAGTCCGGTGACCTTATTGCCGCCCACCACGCAGCCCATCGCCATCAGCCGCGGCGGCAGCGATTTGCCCAGCCGCCTGGCGGAAGATCTCTACTGGCTGGGGCGCTACCTCGAGCGCACCGACACGCAGGCCCGGCTGGCGCGGGGAACAATCGCCCGCATGGTCGATCAGACCGGAATTGACAGCGCTCATGCCGTGCAAGTGCTGGCCTCGGCGGGCCGCAGCAAACCGCTGCTTTCGATGGGCGCGGAGTTGGAGCGCGAATTCATCGAGTCCTTGATGGGCAAGACGAAGAGCGACGGCCTGCGCGGCAGCGTCTCCAACCTTCACCGCCTGGCTCGAGTTCTGCGCGACACCATCTCCACGGATGCCTGGCGCATCCTCCAGGAAATTTATCGCGCGGTTTTCAATTTCCGGCCGGGCGCGACGGAGCCCATGTCAGGACTCCTGGAGTTGCTCGATCAACTGGTCGTGACGCTCTCGGCGTTCGCAGGGCTGGCGTCCGAGTCCATGACCCGCGGGCAGGCCTGGCGCTTTTTGGATATGGGACGGCGCATTGAGCGCGCGGCATTCGGCACGCTATTTTTGCAGGCGACGCTGGTGGAACCCGACGCTGACCCAGTGCTGCTCGAGGCGGTGCTGGAAATCGGCGACAGCTCGCTCACCTATCGCCGGAGGTATCTGACGCACCTGGAACCGCACGCCATCGCCGACTTGCTTCTCGCGGATGACACCAACCCGCGCTCCGTGGCCTTTCAGCTGGCGCTGCTCGACCAGCATCTCGCCGCTCTGCCCCGCGATCTCGCGCATCCCGATCGCAACTACGACCAGCGCCTGCTGCTGAAGCTGCGCACTTCCATTCAACTGGCGGATTTCGTGGAGTTGTGTTCGGTGGGCGCGGGCCGCGAGCGCGCGGAATTTGACGCGCTGCTTTCCGGCGTGCTGGAACAGATCGCCCAGTTATCGGAAGCGATCGCCCAACTGTATTTTTCGCACGCCATCGTGTCACAGGAAATCAGCGGGGTTCGCGAGGACCACCCGTGAAATACCGGATCACGCATTCGACGCGCTACGGTTACGATGAAGCGATTCCGCTCTCGCATAACGTCGTGCGCATGCGCCCTCGGGAACACGCCACGCAAACCTGCCTGCAATACCAGATGCTGGTGCTGCCCGGGCCCACGGTGAAAAATGAGGGCTTCGACTATTTCGGAAATCACGTCACCTGGTTCAGCCTGCAGGAGCCGCACACGGTGCTGCGAATCGCCGCGGAAAGCGAGGTGGAAGTGCATCCCTCGGGCCCGTACGACATCGGAAAGGGGCTGAGCTGGGAGCAGGCGGCGCAACTGCTGGCCATCGCGCCCGACCGTGAAATCCTGGCGGCCCGCGAATTCGTATTTGAGTCGGCACACGTGCCGTGGTCGGCGGAGCTGGCCGAATTTGCTCGCATATCTTTTCCCGCTGCTCGGCCGTTCCTGGCCTGTCTGCTGGATTTGACCGAACGCATTCATCGAGACTTCAAGTTTTTGGCCGGCTCTACGGAGATTGATACGCCGGTGGAAGAAGTTTTTCATTCGCACCAGGGCGTTTGTCAGGACTTCGCGCACCTGGAGATCTGCTGCCTGCGCTCGCTCGGTTTCGCGGCGCGTTATGTCAGCGGTTATCTAGTGACTTCGCCTCCGCCGGGAAAAGAGCGCCTGGCCGGCGCCGATGCGTCTCATGCATGGGTCAGCGTCTTCGTGCCGGGAACGGGCTGGGTGGAGTTCGACCCCACGAACGGCGTGATGCCGAGCGACGGCCACATCACGCTGGCCAGGGGACGCGATTACGATGACGTCGGACCCTCCAGGGGGATTTTGATCGGCGGCCAGAGCCACTGGATGGATGTGTCTGTGGACGTGGTGCCGATGGAGTCTGCCTGATCCATCCGGCGGGTTCAATTCGGCTGCTTCCTTTTTAAATCTTTCCAAATACTCCAAGAAATGAAAGGCAGACATTGCGGCATCTGGGGGCCTTCGCGATCGGAATCGTCATCGGGTTTCTCGGAGGGCTATTTGGAAAAGGCGGCAGCGCGATCGCCACGCCGCTGCTCAGCCTGATCGGTTTTCCCGGATTCATCGCGGTGGCTTCACCGTTGCCGGCCACCATTCCCGGCACGCTCATTGCTTCCGCGGAATACTGGGAATCGCGCCTGCTCGATTGGGAAATCGTTTGGTGGAGCATCGCCGTCGGAGTTCCGGCAACCATCCTCGGCTCCCTCTTCACCAAATTCACCGGCGCGAGAATTTTACTGATGCTGACGGGATTCCTGGTGCTCGGATTCGGTCTTTCGTTTTTGTTTCTGCCTAGAGAAAACAGAGCCGAGGCAGTGCTGCCGCAATCTTCGTGGGAAGCTCGGCCGGCATTCTGGCGATTGCGGCTGGTGCTGATTGCGATCGCCGTGGGAATCATCTCGGGGCTGCTGGCGAATGCCGGGGGATTTCTTCTGGCGCCGGCCTACGCGCGGTTCTTGCGGCAACCGCTCAAGAAATCGTTTGCTTGCTCTCTGGCCGTTTCCGCCGCGCTGGCGGTGCCCGGCACCGTCGTCCACGCCTACCTCGGGCATATTTCCTGGGCGGTGGCTGGACTCGTGGCGCTGGGTTCGGTTCCCTTTTCCTACCTCGGAGCGCGCGTGGCCATTCGCTCCAAGTCCAGCACCCTGGAGCGCGTATATGGAATCGTCCTCACGGGTTTGGGCGCGTTCTTTCTCTACCATCTGTAAGTTGAGCAGGCATTTCTGACCGAAAGCGCGCGGGTTAGTGCTAACTTATTGCGACCCTTTCTCGGAGCGAGCCATGCCTTTGGGCGGCGCGGTGCCACTGAACCCGGCGGATTTTCTGGATCGCGCCGCAAGAATTTTTGCGGAGCGA
>DATGJQ010000062.1:0-20144 GCA_035295105.1 Candidatus Acidiferrales bacterium
CATCTGGCCGGCTGCCTGTAAATTGCCCGCCTGATATTCCAGTCCGGCAAACGCGGCGAGCGTGTCGGGCGATTCGGGAGTGATGCGCAGCGCGATCTGATATTCCTTTGCGGCGGCGTCCAGATTACTCTGAAGGAAATATTGCCCCGCCAGGTTGGCGTGCATTTTCGCGTCGTTCGGAACGGCGCGGACGGCGGAAGAGTACAGCGCGAGTTCGTCTTTCCAGTCGCGGTTGCGCAGCATGCTGCGGCCCGCCAGCGTCAACACGATCACGATCAGCAGCGCCCACGCCGCTTTCTCTTCTTTTTGCCGCAGCCAGTTCCAGCCGAGCGCCACGAGGAGACAAACCCCTGCGGAGGGTAGGTAGGTGAGGCGCTCGCTCATGGTGGTTCCGATGGGCGTCAGGATGTTGGCGGTCACCGCGAAGCCGGCGAGATAGATGCTGCCTGCCAGGGCCCACGCTGCCGTTTCCTTGCGACGCAGCGCCCAGATCCAGACGCCGGCAACCGCGGCGGCCGCCAGGGCTGCGGGCAGCGTGTGGAGCAAATCGCGGTACATCGGAATCTGGTTGAAGGAATAATCGCAGGAGAGCACGGCGGGATAAATCTGCAGGGCGAAGTAACTCCACGCGACGCGCAGCGCGTTCAAAATTCGCCATCCGGCCGGGAGCGTTACCATCGGATTGTCGAGCGGTGAGATTCCATTCTGACCGAAGTGGCCGCCCTGAATTTTCCACAGCAGCCCGATGTACACGAACGCCAATCCCGCCGCTAACGCGTAGCGAACTGGCGGCTTCCACTTGCTCGTGGCGAAGTCGCCGAGCAGCAACAGAGGCAAAAACACGATGGCCGATTCCTTGGACAGCAACGCCAGCGCGAAGCATCCGAGTGAGGCGATCGGGCGATCGCGCAAGTGCAGAATCCAGCCGGCGAAGAGAAATCCGGCAGCGAGGATTTCGGAGCGTCCGACGACCCAGGCCACGGCTTCGGTGTGAATCGGATGCACGGCGTAGAGCAGGGCCGCGGCGAAGGCCACGGTTTTCGCTTCGGGACCCGTGCCCAGCAATTCTTCGAGCAAGATGAAAAGCAGCCAGGTGGCTCCGGCGTGCAGGAGAAGGTTGAGCAAATGATAACCGAGCGGGTTGGGGCCGCTGAATTTCCAGTTCAGCGCCAGCGTGGCGAAGGTGAGCGGCCGGAAGACATTGGCGAATGGATTGGCGGCGAACAGGTTTTGCAGGGAAGGATCGACGACCTGAACGTTGTGCGCGATATAGAGGTCGTCGTCGAGAACGAAACGGTTTCCCAGCGTGTTGCCATAGGTCAACACGGTTGCTGCCAGGAGCAATCCGACGAGGAGGCGCTCTTTCATTGAGTTCCATGATGCGATGAAAGGCGGGGATTGCGGGCTCTCATTTGCGCGCTGTTATCGTATGAATACTTGGTTTCACGAGCGTTGCTGAGCGAGGACGATTTAGGGCGCGGCGGGCAAATCCGTTTTTACCTGGAAGTGATACAGCCATAAAAGCAGCGTCGTGCCGATGCCAATTCCGCTGATGGCCCACCAGACTTGCGCCGGGCGCTGCACCACTTCTCCGAAGTGATGCATCAGCCGGCCTCCGACCCAACCGCCGACCAGCGAGCCGATGCCAATTGGCAGGAATGCGAAACCCATGTAGGTGCCCTGCTGGCCGGGCGGCGCGAGCCGCGAGATGTATTCGTAGTAGCGCGGCGAAAGCACGATTTCCCCGAGCGCCAGAACGAAGATCGAAGCAACAGCGGCCCACAGCGTCGGCCGAAAAGAGAGAATCAGCCAGCTGAGCGCTGAAATCAAAGTGCCCAGCGTGATGGCGCTGAATGTCGGAATTTTCTGAGTCGCATAAGTCATCAGGAATTGCAGGCAAATCACGGTGGCCGGGCCGGTCACGAGGAGCAGTTCGACGTCCGCGCGCGCGTCGACGTATCCGTGAATGTAGAGGGGAAGCGCGATGAATGCCTGCCAGTAGACGATCCAGTATCCGGAAAAGATCAGCAGGAACACCATGAACCGGGGATTGGTGAGCACGGTGAATAAGTTTCGAGCCGTTTCACCGAAGGTCGCCGCCTGCACTTCGCCGGTGCTTCGCGGCTCCCGGAAAAAGAGAAGCACGGCGAAAAACATCAGCAGGACACTGAGCGCGGAAAGACGGAAAACATTTTCGACTCCCAGGCGGCGGTGCGCCCAGGAGGCGAGGTACGGACCGGCCGCGCCGCCAATGTTCACCAGCGTGTAGTAAATCGAATATCCGATCGACCGCACATTTTCGCGCGACGCGCGCGCCGTGGTGCCCACCACGCTGGGCTTGACCATGGAGATGCCGAGCGCCGGGAGAAACAAAATAAATCCCACAAGCCCGAGCAGCGGCAGGGCGTTGCGAAGCGGCTCCATCCACGGCGTGGCCAGCGATCCCAGCAGGAAATAGGCGATGGCCAGGATCAGGTAGGCCAGTGAAAGCGCGCGGCGGAAACCCAGGCGATCGGCTACCGCGCCGCCCAGAATCGCCAGAAACCACACCATGCCGCCAAACCATCCGGTGAGCGCGCCGGTTTGTTCGGTGGGAATTTTGAGCGATTCGTGCAGGTAATTGGCCAGCGAGGAAAACGCGCCGTAGTAGGCCAGGCGCTCGAAAATCTCGCTGATATTCGCCACCCAAAAGGCGGGCGCGAAGCCTTCGCGGATTTCCTGCAGGCGCTGGCTGAGGCTCAAGCGGAACTCCTATTGCCGCGGCGGGGCGAGGGACGGGCGCGATTGTAGCGGAAGGATGGTTCGTATGCCAGAATCCGCGTTTGAGGTACAAATCCGATCCGGGCCGACGAACAATGATTGACTAGTGTAAAGTTACAGGCTACACTGAATAAGTGAAAATAAGGAACTTCCTCCATAAAGGCTTGAAGCGCCTTTATCTGGAGGACGATCCAACGGGTTTGCCGCCTTCCAGCATCGACAAGCTTCGAAAAATGATTGTCTTCCTGGAAGCAATGAACGACGCCAATGAACTACGCAACGGGAATATCACTGAAAGCAGTGGATTTAAGGAGAATGGACCAGTGCCAATGTTGAATCCTCCGCATCCGGGTGAGTTCATCCGGACCGAAATCATCGCGCCGCTCGGACTGACGGTGACGGCTGCCGCAAAAGTTCTTCGCGTTTCCCGGCCTGCGCTTTCCAGCCTGCTGAATGGGAAGGCCGACCTGTCGGGAGACATGGCTTTGCGGATCGAAAAAGGCTTTGGACTCAAGATGGAAACGCTGATGCGCATGCAGTCCGCGTTTGACATCGCACGAACGCGCAAGCGCGAGGACAAGATCCGTGTTCCCCGTTACCGCGGGACCGAAGCTGCCGGCTGATCGCGTTGCGCCGCAGAGACTCGAAGGGGCAGCGGCTAAAGCCGTCGTGGATTCGGCGCACCTTACGGCACGGCTGAAGCCGTGCCCTACAAAGAGCTGCTGATGCCATACAGACCCTAGAACCCTTTTGTCTCAGGTCCTCGCGGCGCGCGGAGGTTGCGTGGTAATTGTCGCTGGGCGTGTCGCCTTTATTTCGCCTCTTCCTCACCAGCGGGCCTGCCAAATCTGATATTCTGCTGGTTCCCTCTAGGCGGGAAATTAGCCATGACTGTGCTGCGAACAACAGAAGTTTGTCGACGAAGTCCTGCGGGGCTCTTCCCATGCTGACGCTTCGCGCGATTCAGGAGGCGCGGGAGCGCATCCGCGGTTCGGTCGTCCTTACGCCCTTCGTGCACTCCGAGAAGTTTTCGCAGCAGACGGGAAACTCCGTTTTCCTGAAGCTCGAAAATCTGCAAATGACCGGGGCGTTCAAGGAGCGCGGGGCGCTGAACAAAATCCTGCTGCTGTCGGAGGAAGAGCGCCGGCGCGGCGTGATTGCGGCCTCCGCGGGAAATCATGCGCAGGCGGTGGCCTATCACGCGGCGAAGCGCGGCATTCAGGCGCAAATCTGCATGCCGCTGACGACGCCCTTGGTGAAAGTTTCGGCGACGCGCGGCTATGGCGCGGAAGTCATCTTGTTCGGGGCGAATTACGATGAGGCTTGCGAGGAAGCGGTCCGCCGGTCCAAACAATATGGCCTGACATTCATTCATCCCTTTGACGATGAGGCGGTGATCGCGGGGCAGGGAACGCTGGGGCTGGAAATGCTGGAGCAGCACGGCGACCTGGACGCGCTGGTGATTCCGGTGGGCGGCGGCGGCCTGATCTCTGGCATTGCGTGCGCGGTAAAAGAGACCAACCCGAAGATCACGGTGATCGGCGTGCAATCCTCGCGGATCGCTTCGATGAAGGCGGCGTTTGAGGCGCACGAACTGGTCACGCTGCCGGCAAACAAAACGATCGCCGACGGCATCGCCGTGCGTTCCGCGGGCGCCATCACGTTTCCGCTGGTGCAGAAATACGTGGACGACATCGTGACGGTGGACGAGGAAGAAATCGCCAGCGCGATTTTGCAGCTTCTGGAAAAGGAAAAGATGCTGGCCGAGGGCGCCGGAGCGGCGGCCACGGCGGCGCTCTTGAACCGCAAGACTCCGAATCACGGGAAAAAAATCGGCGTGCTGGTCAGCGCGGGGAATATCGACGTCTCGCTGCTGTCACTGATCATCCGGCGCGGCCTGGTGAAAGACGGCCGTCTGGTCCGCCTGCGCATTCACCTGCCCGATCATCCGGGCGCGCTGCAAAAGCTGGCCGGCGTGATCGCCGATCAGAAAGCCAACATTGTGGAGACCATGTATGACCGCGCGTATTACGGCGTGGTCCTCGGCGACGCCGTCATCGACATCACCATGGAGACGCGCGGTCCGGAGCACGTGGCGCACCTGACCGCTGCGCTGGAAGCTTCGGGCTACGCGTTCGAGCGCGTACAATAGGGCCTTCCATGCGACTTTCCGTAAGGATCACCATCGCCCTAATTTAATTAAAAGGACGGAGCCGCGATGACTCCCAACCCGCTGTCCTACCTGCACGATCAGATGGTGGATATGAAGTTAAAGGGCCTGCATTTCCGCCTGCGCGTCCTCGGCGGAGAGCAAAAGCCGGTCGCAAATTTTGACGGGAAACAAGTCATCAATCTCAGCTCCAACAATTATCTTGGGCTGACCACGCACAAATCCTTGCGCCGCGCCGCCGTCGAAGCGATTCGCACGCACGGAGTGGGCGCCGGCGCGGTGCGCACCATCGCCGGAACCATGGACCTGCACATGGCGCTCGAAGCGCAGATCGCCAAGTTCAAGGAAACGGAAGCTTGCGTCGTTTTTCAGTCCGGCTTTACGGCCAATGCCGGAACGGTGGCGGCAATTCTCGGCAAGGATGACCTGATTCTTTCCGATGAGCTGAACCACGCTTCGATCATCGACGGCTGCCGCCTTTCGCGCGCCACCATCAAAGTGTTCAAGCACAAGGACGTGGCCGACTGCGAGCGGTTGTGCAAGGAAACGGAAAACTGGCCCGGCCACAAACTGCTGATCACCGACGGCGTTTTCTCGATGGACGGCGACATCGCGCCGCTGCCGGACTTGTGCGCGCTGGCCGAAAAATTCAACTGCATCATGATGGTGGATGACGCGCATGCTTCCGGCGTGTTGGGCCGCGGAGGGCGGGGCACCGTGGACCACCTTGCGTGCCACGGCCGCGTTCACATCCAGGTGGGCACGCTGAGCAAGGCCATCGGCGCCATGGGTGGCTATGTATGCGGCTCGCGAGAGCTGATCGATTTTCTGTATCACCGCGCGCGCCCGTTTCTTTTCTCCACCGGGCATCCGCCTTCGGTGGTGGCCACCTGCCAGGCGGCGTTCACGCTGCTCGATTCTCCGGACGGCGTGAAACTGCTTGAAAAGCTCTGGGCCAATACGAAATATTTCCAGCGCCGCCTGGCGAAAGTCGGATTCTCAACTGGTGCCACGCAGACGCCCATCACGCCGATACATGTGGGCGAAGGGGCCAAGGCATTTGAATTTTCGCGCCGCCTGTATGACGCCGGCGTGTACATTCCCGCTGTGGGATTTCCCACCGTGCCGGAGGGCAAAGCCCGGCTGCGGGCGATGGTGACGGCGACGCACAAGCGGGCGGAACTGGAACGCGCATGCGAAATTATCGCCCATACAGGTCACGGTTTGGGACTTGTCTAGAATCGCTTTTTCTTCGCCCGTGTGTACGCCAGATGGACACGAAGAGTGGAAGTGTTTTACCTCCGTAGAAATTGCCGAACTGGTTCAAAAATGACTCGATCCCGCTCCTGATTCCTCCCGCACTTCACTGCCTAAGTAGCTGACAGATAGTCCCTTAGTTCTTGGCTGGGGAATTGCTCCCTGGTTCCACGCATTTTCAAACGCACGCAGTTTTGGGCCTGGGACGTGGGGACAAATCTGGAGTTCGATCGATAGGAGGATTTCATCATCATGAAATACATTCTGTCATTGGTCGCCGTTGGGTTGCTGGGGGCGTGGAGCGCTTCGGCGCAAACAGCGGTTTCCGGGCAAGCCGGGGGGGCGGCCGGGGCGTCGGCGCAATCGCAATCGGCGGTTCAGACAAATTCGTCGGCTTCTTCTTCCGCTTCTGGCGCGCAGGTTTCCGGCAGTGGATCGGCGTCGAACTCTTCGTCAGCTTCGGCGAATGCGAAATCGGCAAACGCCAAATCTTCCAGCTCCAATTCGGCAAACGCCAATGCGGGAAACGCCAATTCAGGAAATGCCGGCGCAAATATTCCTGACGGCACCAAGATCGACGCGGCGCTGGCCAATTCCCTGGACGCCAAGCACAGCAAGCCGGGCGACGAAGTGCAGGCGCGAACGCAAGAGGATGTGAAGCAGGACGGCAAGGTGGTGCTGAAAAAAGGGACACGCCTCGTTGGCCATGTGACCCAGGCGCAGGCGCGGGAGAAGGGACAGACGGAATCGCAATTGGGCATCGTGTTCGATCATGCGGTTTTGAAGAACGGCCAGCAAATTCCGCTCAACGCTTCGATTCAGGCGCTGGCTACCGCGCAATCGGCAGCGGCGGCTTCGACCGGCGGCGATGATCTGATGGCTACCGGCGGCGCTTCGGGCGCGGCGCGCAGCGGCGGCGGCTTGGCGGGCGGAGTTGTTTCCACCGCGGGCGCGACGGCCGGCGCGGCAACGGGAAGCGTTGTGAATACGGCAGCGACTGCTCCGGTGAATGCAGGCGGGGCGGTGAATTCGGCTACGCGCTCAAGCGGTGCGGTGGGCGGGCTGACTTCGACGGGCCGGCTGGCATCCAACAGTAGCGGCGTGTTTGGCCTGGAAGGCATTTCGCTCAGTTCCGCGGCGTCGAGCGCGACACAGGGCACAACACAGGGCGTAACACAAAGCGCGGCGTCGAGCGCGACGCAGGGATCGTTGCTGGTGTCCAGCACCAGGAATGTTCATCTGGATAGCGGCACGCAACTGCTTCTGCTGGCTTCCGGAGCTGCGAAGTAAATTTCTCCGTTCGCTCGCAATTCGAATCAAAGCGGCGCCTTGGCGAGACTGGGGCGCCGCTTTGCCTTCACTTAGATCGAAGAGAGATTCTTCGCTTCGCCTCGGCGCGAGTCCTCGGTGCGAGCGCTCAGAATGACAAAACGGATATTTTTCCGCCAGCGGCTGAAGCCGCGTCGAGCTTGGCACTTTTCGGCACGGCTGAAGCCGTGCCCTACAAAGCTTATACAAACTTACGGACTTCAGAAATTCGACTTCAGAAACTGCTGGATGCCCGCCTGAAGGCGGGCGCTACATCACACGCTACGCGCTCTCAGACTGGTTCCGGAGCCCCGAAACTCTTTGCTCAACACGCGTTTGGATTTGCCGGACTGGCTTGGAATCGGTGTGCTAATTTTGATGGGTTGTTGAGGCATCTTGAGTGAATACTGGCGGCATCTGATAGCACATTCGCGTCGGGGAGAGTCGCCTTTCGTACGCACCAAAGTGTTCGGGGAACCATGAATCGAATTCGATTAATTGGGCCGATTTTCGCACTGATCCTGTGCCTTGCGCTTGCGGGCTGTGGGAGTAATTCGCAGTTCGGATCGCAGCCGTCGAACAATGGGAACTCGTCGGTCGTACTGGCGATGACGGACACGCCGCCCTCGCTGGTTACCGTTCTTTCAGCCGAAGTTACGCTGACCGGGGCCACGCTGGCTCCAGGAAACGTTGCGCTGTTTTCCGGATCGACGTCCGTGGATCTGGTGCGGCTGCAAACGGACATCGCTTACCTGGCGACGGCCGCGAATATTCCGGCGGGAAATTACACGTCGGTGACGCTGACCTTCGCCAACCCGTCGCTGACCATCGAGAACGATACGGCGAGCGCCATTGGGACCTGCGCCGTGGCGGCCATCTGCACGATGCCTCCGACCACCACGGCGAACCTGTCCACGACGATTCCACTTACTTCGTTCTCCATCGCGTCCGCCGCCACCACCGGGCTGCTGATTGACGTGAACCTCGATAATCTGCTGAGCGCGTCGCTGGGGGCCGACTTCAGCCTCGGCACCACCGTTACTCCGTTCACGCCTGCCGGTGCAGGCGCGCCGCCGGTGGGCGCGGAGGACGTCGTGGGGCAAGTTACCAACGTGAGCGCTTCCGCCAGCACTTTTACGCTCACCAATGCCACGGCCTCGTATTCGCTGAAGATGGACAACACGTCGACTTTCCTCGGATTTACGCCAACCGCCTGCGCGACGGCAGGTTTTTCTTGCCTGCAGGACAATCAGATTGTCAGCGTGGACATCGGCATCCGGGCGGACGGCTCGATCGTGGCGCGGAATCTTGTTTTTGAAGATGCCGACAGCAGCGACACCGAAGTCGAGGGCATGATTACCAGCACCAATGTCGGATCGCAACAATTCAACATCGTGATTCAGACCATGTCGGCGCAGGTTTCCGGACTGAGCATCGGCCAGCAGATTACCGTGCAATACACCGCATCGCCGCAAACGCCGTTTGACATCGACCTTCTGCACTCGGACAACAATGCGCGGAGCACTTCGGGTTTTCTATTTGCCGCTCCGGCCGATCTGGTGGTGGGACAGCAAGTTTCGATCCGCCGCAATAGCACGCTGGCGCCGGGCTTGATCAAGGCGGATCGCGTGCGGTTGCGTTCCACGCGCCTGACGGCCAACGTGAGTTCGGGATTGCCGAACCTCGGGCTGAACAACCTTCCGTCGCTATTTTCCGCGCACGGCGTAACGCTGGTCACCGCGCAAACTTCTTTGACTCCGCCGACGATCTATTTCGAGGTCGGGAAATCGATCAACTCCTCGGACATTGTGATTGGGGAGCAAGTCTCCGTGCGCGGCCCGCTCTTCAACGTCAGCGGGGGGCGCACGCTGCTGGCGACCAAGGCGGTCGTGAAACCGTAGATCGCTGCGCGTGCCGCCCGGAGTTACGCGGAAACCGGAAGGCTGGCGGCGCCCTCCACACGTGACATCCGGTAGAAACCGAGCAGGACCGCTCCGCCTCCCCACAGGATTACGATCAGCGCGACCAGCCCGCCGAGAAATGGAATGAGTCGCGCGATGTCCAGGATCAGCAGCCCCACCGCCATCCGCGCAATCACCGCGCCGGTTACGATTGGAGGCTCGCCCATAATTTTGTTGCCCAGCCACGCGCCAACGAATATTTGCGACACGTATAGAACCGGCGCGTAGGCCAGCGCTGTCGCAATTCCTGCTCCAGTCCCTAGGAATACCAGCAGAATTCCGAGCACCAGCAGAAATCCGCCGAGGATCAGCGCCAGGGCGCCGACACCGAGCGGCGGCCCGATGGTGGCTACTTCGCGCAGCACCGCGCGGAAAAATCCAGGGAAAATCAGCAGCAGAAGAATTCCCGCCACCACTGCCGCTACGTATCCAAAAAATGCACGCACCGCGACACGCGCGCCGGAGCGCCGGTTTCGCCGAACCTCCTGGGTGACTTCCGAATGGATGGGGCTGGCCAGCTTGGCGCCCGCCTCTACATCCGGTTGCTGCCGTCCCAAAAACGTGGCCGGTCCGCGAATTTCCGCGGTGGAGGCCACCGTCAGGTTTCCCCCGCGAATCCACACCTGGCCGCCGATCAGGCCATCGAGCTGCGCTCTGCCGATCAGTCCGAGCAGGTCGCGTTGCATCTTTCCGTCCAGGTCCGCTTCGGCAGCCAGAACGATCATTCCTCCGCCCACGTTGGCGCGCGAAATCAAATTCACGGAGCTGCCGAAGGCGGTGACGTTTTTCCCGACCGCGCCCTGCAAATCCACGCCGCGTGAAAATACGCGCACGTTGCCGTCGACGATCCCGTCGATGACCGCCTCCTGGCTGAAGGCAATCACGTCACCGGTTACGTGCCCGGTCACCGTCAAATCCCGCGTGAAGGCGATGACGTCGCCTTCCACCGTTCCTTCGATCCGCACGGAAGATCCGGAGGCCACCAGATCGTTGTGCACCGTTTCACCCGCAGGAACGGAGATGGATCTTCCGCGGCGAACCTCCGCGGCCGCCGCCGGCTGCGGCAGCGCCACGGCCAGCAGCATTGCCGACATGACCACGGCCATCGCCACCGGGCGGCGCAGCTTCCGCATGATCCAAACGAGTACTACGACCGCCGCAAGAATGAGCGCTCCGATTTGAAGTACGTCCATCATGTCACCCCATCCTTCCCAAAATGTTCCGGTGAACACAATCATGCTCAACAAGTCCGTGCCGCCGAATCCCGCGTTGCTCAGTTGATCGAACCACGGCGCGATTCCGTCAATCCACACCCAGTAGGCGCACGCCGCGAACGCTCCGAAGGCCAGCGTCCAGATCCAGGACGGAAATGTGCGGGACGGCTCGCTGAGCAGCCGCGCGGGCATCGGTTCGTTGTCTTCGGTCAGCGCGCTCGAAAGAAATGCCGTTTCATGCTGCAGGGCGTGCAGCAGTTCGCGGCAGGAGGCGCATTCCTGAAGATGCGCGTCCAGTTCGCGCGAGCGGTCCTGGTCGAGTTGCCCCTCGAGATACAAGAGGCAGGCCATTTCATCGAAATGAATCATGACGCGCCTCCCGCGGCGAGGCGCGCCGCGCCCTTGCCTTCGAGAATCTCGCGCAACTGGTGCCTGGCCCGCAGCAGCACGACGCCCACAAAGGTGCGCCGCACGCCGAGCGTGTCCGCGATGTCGTCATAGCTCATCTCCGAGTAGTAGCGCAGCACCAGCGCCATGCGCGAGCGCGCCGGAAGCTTGTCGAGGGCGCGGCGGACTTCCTGGCCGGTGCGGCGGTCGATCAGTTGTTCGAGCTGGCCGGGATCGGGATGCTCGAGCGGCATGTTCTCCACTTCGCCGGTTTCCAATCCCTGCCGCAATTTTCGCCGGCGCAGCAGGTCCCAGCAGTGATTCGCGGCCACGGTGTACAGCCACGCGCTGAACGGGCGGCTCGGGTCGTACTGCGAAAGTTTTTGACGGACCTTGATGAAAATATCCATGGTGGCGTCTTCAGCGTCCTCGCGCGTGGGCATGGCCCGCCGGCAGAACCGGAAAATCGCCGGCGCGTGCTCGCGGTACAGTTCTCCCCAGGCCTCCGCGTCACCCGTCTTGGCCCGGGCGATGCGCTCCTGCAGGGCAACCTGTTCCGCGGGGCTCATCCCCTCGGGATTTCTCCTCGCATCCATTTTGTAGTACGCGCCAGCAGGGTGAAATATTTCATGGGTGAAACGCCCGGGGCCGGTGGTGCGTCAGCAAGTAACGCAGGCATAACAGGCTGCGGAACCAATTAAGTTAAGGACGTTGTCATTCTGAGCGAAGCGAAGAATCTCTCTTCGATTTCAGTTTACGCGAAGAAAAAAGCCAGAGAGATTCTTCGCTTCGCTCAGAATGACAGCGTCTTTTAGGCATGCGGGCAGCTCGGGCTGACCGATGGAACCCCACAGGCTGAAGCCTGTGCCACTGGCACTGTATCAGAGTCGAAGTTCTGCGGGGGAACGGGCTTCCGGTGTATGCTTTCAGCTCGGGAATCCCCGAGGCAAACAAGATTCGGCAAAATGGAAATCGTTGCGCGTGATTCTTCGCGCCTGCGCGGCAGGCTGCGGATTCGATGGGGGAGGGTACATGTCAGGTAAACTTCGCATGCGGATTGCCAGGCTTGGCGTTTTTGCGCTGGGCGTGCTTCTGGCGGGATACGCGGGCGTCTCCGCGTTCGCGCAGACCAAGCCCGAGAGCAGGAACATGGAGCTGCTCGGCTACAACGATTTGCAGGGGCGCAGCTCTTACCAGCCGACCATTCACAAACAAGGCAACCGCTGGATCGCCTACATCGGCCACCACGGCGGCTCTTCTATGAACACGCTGACCGGAAAAATGGAGGACAACGGAACCTCGATCGTGGATGTGACCGATCCGCGGAATCCGAAATACCTCGCCCACATTCCCGGCGACCCGCGCGTGCCGGGTCCGGGTGAAACCGGAGGAGCGCAGATGGCGCGCGTGTGCGACGGCAGCGAACTGCCGCGCGCCGACAAGCGCAAAGTGTTTTTGCTGCGCACCCGCGGCACCGCCTCGCATGAAATGTGGGACGTCACCGATCCGGCCAAGCCGAGCCTGGTGACGGTGATCGAGAGCGGCCTCCGCGATACCCACAAGAGCTGGTGGGAATGCGATTCCGGCATGGCCTACCTCGTTTCCGGCGCTCCCGGCTGGCGCACCAAGCGCATGGGCCAGGTCTATGATCTGGGCGATCCTTCCGAGCCGCAGTTCATCCGCAATTTCGGTTTGCCCGGCCAGCAGCCCGGCGCGACCGGACCCGTGCCCACCGACATGCATGGCGTGATGTCCACCGGGCCCAAAGGCAATCGCATTTACGCCGGCTACGGCACGAGCGGCAACGGCATGATTGAAATTCTGGACCGCGACAAACTCATCCACGGTCCCAAGGATCCGACCGACGCGAATCTCGAATCGCCCATGGTTGGGCGGCTCGATTTGCCGGCGGAAGTGGGCGCGCACACCACCTTCCCGATGCTGGGCATGGAAGTGCCGAACCTCAAGGCATGGGGACCGGCGCTCAGCAAGCGGGACTTCTTGGTGATCGTCGGCGAAACCACGGATAACGAGTGCCACGCCCCCGAAGAGATGATGCACATTTTCGACATCACCACGGAATCGAAGATCTTCGGCATCTCGACGTGGTACGTGCCGGAGCCGAGCGGCAATTTCTGCAGCCGCGGCGGCCGCTTCGGCACGCACTCAACCAACGAGAGCATGACGCCGGTCTTCTACAAGCGCATCATCTTCGTGGCGTACTTCAACGCCGGCGTGCGCGCGGTTGACGTTCGCGATCCTTACAACCCCAGGGAAGTCGCCTACTACATTCCCGCAATCACCGATAAAACCGACCAGCGCTGCGTCGGCCAGGGCGCGGAGCAGAAGTGCAAGGTCGCTATTCAGACTAACAATGTGGAAGTGGATGACCGCGGGTATATCTACATCGTTGATCGCGCCAATACCGGATTGCATATTTTGCAGCTTACGGGGGATGCGCGGAAGATTGAGAATCTGCCGTAGCGGGTCGACGCAAGAGCCCGCCCTTCAAAAGTCGAAGGGCGGGCAATGGCTTCTCGTGGCGCATGCTTTAGCTTGCGATGTTTCACTTGGTCCCACAATAATCCTTCTCAAATCACACTCCACAAGCTAAAGCATGCGCCACAACGATAGCAATGGAATGCTGAAAAGCGCCAGAACGGCTATATCCACTCCGACATTGAACCAGACTCTGAAGTACACGGAGAATGCTGCCTCAACAACCAGCCATACAATAAGGCCGCAGAGCAGCGCTTTCTTCAAATCGAGATCATTTCGCCGGAACGCGATACGGCCAACACACAACAGTGTCGTGCCCCATCCCATCATGATTGCTCCGTAGAGCGCGCTTTCCCATGGCAAAAATGTCGCTCGATCGACCGGCAAGATCGCCAGACCAAAGAAGGCAAAGATGATTCCCGCGAGCACGAGAAGCGCAGAGACGACACTAAACCAGATCAGCAATTTTTTTTGGTTCGCATTCGCTGTTATGTCTTTATTCGGCATTCTGATTTCGACCTCTAACTCGCAGATCGTATGCTTGTTGGGCATTAGACACAACGAATTTGCCATCACAGGGGACTCACTGGCTCACATGAAAGGCGAGTGCCGCACCACGCGAAGCGTACTTTCGTCCGCGCGGGTGGCGTAGCATTCGAGGCGGTTTTTGATCCTCGGGCTGGCCGCCCCTTCGCGGATTTCGAAGGGACGGTGGGTTTGACTTTTGACTCCGTGTTACAACTCGATACACAACAGGCCAGCGGCTGAAGCCGCTGTGATTCGGCGAAATCTTGCGGCACGGCTGAAGCCGTGCCCTACAAAGATTTGGAGAGTGGCTCGGCTCTCGCGTTCCATAAAAATATCTCCAACGCAGATAAAAATCGCTCACGTTAATATTCTGCACCTGCTGCATCTAAACCAGACAGGCTGAAGCCTGTCCTACCTGTTTTCTGCACGGTTGCGTTACGCCTTCTGTTTCTGCTTGGGGTACGCTAGACTTGATGGCTCCGAGCCTCCCTTTTGGGTTCGTTGTTTCCTCCGTGATTGGACAAATGACTGAAAAACTTTCTTCGGTGCTGCCTTCTGTAGTGATTGTTGGCCGGCCTAATGTCGGCAAATCCACGATCTTTAACCGGCTTACCGGAACGCGGCGGTCGATTGTTACCGACGAGCCGGGGATTACGCGGGACCGGATTTATGGAACGGCGTCGTGGCAGGGGCGTTCGTTCGAAGTGGTGGATACCGGCGGGATTGTGCCGGATGACAAGGCGGCTATTCCGCGGGAGATTCTGCGGCAGGCGCATGTGGCCATTGCGGGGGCGGCGCAGCTCTTGTTGGTGGTGGATGTGCGTGCGGGCCTTACTCCGCTCGATGGTGAACTGGCGCGGCTCCTGCGGCGCACGGGGAAGCCTCTGGCGATCGTTGCCAACAAAGTGGACACGCAAATGCAGGAATCGCTGGCGGCGCCGTTCTACGGGCTTTCGAACGACGTGTTTCCGGTTTCCGCGGAGCATGGATATGGCTTTGACTCCATGCTCGACACCTTGATGGATCGGCTGGGCGTCGCGAGCGCGGCAGATTCCGCGGAGGCGGGAGAAGGTGCCGGAGCAATCGAGGAAGCGCCGGGGGCCGCGAAAGAAGTTCACGTGGCCATCATTGGGCGGCCGAACGTTGGAAAGTCGACCATGCTGAATCGGCTGGCGGGCGCGGAGCGGTCGATCGTTTCGGATATTCCGGGGACCACCATCGATGCGGTGGACACGGTGGTCGAGCATGGCGGCCGCTCCTACCGGTTTGTAGATACGGCGGGAATTCGCCGCAAGGGCAAGACCAATCTGGTGGCGGAAAAAATGAGCGTGATGATGGCGCGGCGCCACCTGGAGCAGGCCGACGTGGCCTTGATGATTGTCGATGCCAGCCTGGGCGTGACGGCCAATGACGCTACCATCGCGGGCTATGCCGAGGAGTCCGGGCGCTCGGTGATCATTGTGATGAACAAGTGGGACCTCGCGCTGGAGGCCGCGGCGGAAAAGGCGGCGCGCGAGTTGGAAGCGCAGGCGACGAAGCCGCATGTGGCGCAGTCGCGCACGCGCAAGCACACGTCGGTGGTGCGCAAGAAGGCGGTGACCGGAAAGGTGGACCCCGCGCAGCTGGCCAAGGAATACGAGGCCTTGGTGCGCACGCGCTTCAAGTTTCTGGATTATGCGCCGATTGTTTTTGTCTCGGCGAAGACCGGAGAGCACACCGAAAAATTATTCGGACTGATCGATCGCGTGGCCGAAGCGCGGCGGCGGCGCATTTCTACCGGAGAGTTGAATCGCTGGGTGGCGGAGGTGGATCTGGATCGCGGGACTTCTCCGGCGGCGCGGCGGGTGAAGATTTACTACGTCACGCAGGCGGCCACATCGCCGCCCACGTTTATTTTGTTCACCAATCAATCCAAGCGTTTGCATTTCAGCTACGAACGGTTTCTGGAGAATCTGCTGCGCAAGCGTTTTGATTTTCTGGGAACGCCCATTCGGTTTTTGCAGCGGTTGAAGGAGAAGCGGGAGCGCGGGTCGCGGCCTTCGGGGCGGACTTGGAAGGCGCATTGACGTAGTTCAGGCTGTGTAGGCTGCGGAAAAAGTACTGCGTTTTGTCATTCTGAGCGAAGCGAAGAATCCCTCTTTGATTTACGCACGAGGAAAAACCGAAGAGAGATTCTTCGCTTCGCCTCGAGTCCTCGGTGCGAGCGCTCAGAATGACAACGTCTTGAGTTGTTTGGCGATTATGGCTGCGGGCATCGTGGGACAGACTTCAGTCTGTCGATTTCCATTTGATCTTGGCGAATTCGGGCAGCTCGATCTAACGATTGGAACCCCACAGGCTGAAGCCTGTGCCACTGGGGCGTTGCATCCGGCGTTGACACCTGCTAGAAACAGATTAGGATTAGGCCTGACTGAGCCGCTGATCCAGGTTCCGATCACGGCTCCCATTACGGCGAGGTTCCAAGGCGATGGACGGCATGCAGGGAATTGAAGGCGGACATTCCGAAGCGATGATTCCGGGGAAGGGATTGTACCGGATCGGCGAAGTCAGCCGCGTGACTTCCACCAAGCCGTTTGTGCTGCGCTATTGGGAGACCGAATTTCCGATGCTCCAGCCGGTGAAGAGCCCCAAGGGCCACCGGCTGTATCGCCGCGAGGACATCGACACCGTTTTCACCATCAAGCGGCTGCTGTACGACGAAGGCTTCACGATCGCCGGCGCGCGGCGCCATTTGCGCGACCAGGCGCTGGGCGGCGACAGCGCGAACGGCGGCGCAACGGACGCCGGGGCCGGCGAAGACGCCTCCTCCACAGTGACCTCCACCACACGGGGCGAATCGAGCGAAATGGGCCGCCACAGCGCGGAATCCGCGCCGCGGGTTGCATCGGCCGACCTCGCCATGCTCAACCGCAAGACGCTGCTCGAACTGCGGGACTCGCTCCGCTCGTTATTGACGGCTCTCGAATCCGAGTGATACGCTTTCCGTGGTTGTAGCCCGCGTCTTTAGACGCGGGGATTCCTCCCAACGCTGGAAAATCCCCGCCTCTTCATAGGCTGGCTACAACATTCTTCTCGCGGTCGGGACGTAGCGCAGCCTGGTAGCGCGCACGCTTGGGGTGCGTGAGGTCGCTGGTTCAAATCCAGTCGTCCCGACCATTTTTCTTCTATTCATAGAATTAACCTGCAAACAACACCTGTGAATTCTCATGCGATCTAATTGAGATCCGCTGGTAACCTCGGACTATGGGGATCGGCTTTGTTTTACTTTTTTGGGCTGCTCTTGGCAGCGTTCTAGCTGCATTGGGTGCGCTTACACTCGGCTGCGCTACTGCCTATTTCACACGCGGAGTCAAAGAAGGACGCCGCAAAGCGGTAATTCTGACTGCCATTTTTCCATTTGTATGTCTCGGTTGGTGTGGCGCGGTTTTCGTGTTTCAAGCGGTCGTGAACGGTGTAGCACTACAACGAGATCCCGGGCTGGGAGACGATTGGCACTGTCCGCTGCCGAACGGATACGCCCTCATGATGATTGACGTAACTGACCATGGAGTGGTCTACAACCCTAAGACGCAAGGAGGCCGCGGAGGTGTCGGTGAGCAGAAAGACGCAATTTTTGGAGTTCGAATCGTTCAAGTTGCGGGTCGCTATATCTTTGGCGGAATAGACAGCAAAGCTGACGATGAAGGTGAAGCGAGGGCCGAAAACGAGCGGGTTGATTCGTATTTTTTCATTGATACGCTGACGGGCGCGCGCTTAGACTTCGCGAAGTTGGACGATTTGCGTGATGCTGCGGTGAAACTTGGAATTCAGCCTAACCTCGAACCGATTGAAGATGTTTATAGAAGATACAGATTCACGATGTTCGATCTATTTACGGCTGCCCTTCTGTTGGTGCCACCCATCGTCGCAGCGGGCCTTCTACTACGGTGGATTGTGAAGGTTCGAAAACGTAGAGAAACAGGAATCGCAGCCGCCTAGGACCCGGCCTGCAAGCGGCTGACATCAAAGCGAACAACATGCCTCGATTGCTATCGGTAAACGTTGGACTCCCCCGCGACATTGAGTGGAAGGGCCGCACCGTGTACACCGGGATCTGGAAGGCCGCGGTGCCTGGCCGGTGCCGAGTCAGCCGGTTGCACGTCGATGGAGACGGCCAGGGCGACCTTGCCGGGCATGGCGGCGAGCAGCGGGCTGTCTTCGTCTACCAGATCGAATCGTATGGATTTTGGCAGGAACAGCTGAAGAGGAACGATTTCGTTCACGGCCAATTCGGGGAAAATTTCACGATCGAGGGATTGGCCGACGATGCCGTGTGCATCGGCGACCGCTATCAGATCGGTAGCGCGGTGTTTGAGATCACTCAGCCTCGCGTTACCTGCTATCGCGTGGGCATTCGGATGAACGAGCCGCGCATGGCGGCATTGCTTACCTCCAGCGGCCGGCCGGGGTTTTACTTTCGCGTGCTGCAGGAAGGCGCAGTGGGTAGCGGCGATGAAATCGTGAAGGCGGGCGAGGCGCAGGAGCGGATGACAGTTGCGGAGATCAACGCGCTCCTCTATTCGCCCAATCATCCGCGCGACCAGTTGGAGCGCGCGCTGCGGATCGACGCGCTTTCGCCCGGCTGGCGCGCATCGTTTACGGCGCTGCTGCAGAGCCAGCCGAGCGGCGCGGGAAGCGGGAACGCCGGGCTGGTGCCGGCAGCAGCTGCGCATCCGGTGGCGCCGGGATTTCGTTCGCTTACTGTGGCCGCGATCGACCGAGAGTCGGCGGACGTTTTCTCGCTGACGATGCGCAGCGCGGATGGTCCGCCGCTGCAAACCGCGCTGCCGGGCCAGTACGTGGTGCTGCGCCTTCGGCGGACGGCCGGAGACGCGCCGCTTTTTCGCAGCTACTCGCTCTCAGGGCCGATCTCCACGGAGCGCTATCGAATCAGCGTGAAGATCGAGCCGAACGGCGCGGCGGGAAGCTACCTGCGGGATCACGTTCGGGTGGGCGATGCACTGGATGTCAGCTCGCCGCGCGGAAGTTTCATTTTGCAATCGGGCGAGCGGCCGGTGGTGCTGCTGAGTGCGGGGATCGGGGCGACGCCTGTTCTGGCGATGCTGCAGGCGCTGGCGGAGACGCGCTCCGCGCGACAAGTCTTGTGGCTGCACGCGGCTCGCGACCGGGAGCATCATCCGTTCGCGGCTGAGGTTCGCCGCCTCCTCGTCGCGCTGCCGCACGGGCGCAGCTATGTTTGTTACAGCAGGCCGGGACCAGGCGAAAAAATCGGTGAGGATTTCGACGCTGCGGGCCACCTGTCGGGCGCGGTGTTCGATGCGGCCGGAGTCCCAGGCGATGCGGATGTGTATCTTTGCGGGCCGGACCGCTTCATGGCGGATATAAAGGCGGAACTCGCGACCGTGGGCGTGGCCCCGGAGCGGATTCACGTTGAAATTTTCAATGGGGGCGAGTCGATGACTCCCGGAGTCGTCGGCGCGGTGACGCGCGCTCCTCACTTGCCGAAGGACGATGCCAGCACCGGCCCGCTGGTTTCGTTTGCGCGCAGCGGGATTGCGGCGCACTGGAAACCCTCGGCGTACCAGAGCATTTTGGAATTGGCCGAGGCTTGCGACGTGCCGGTGCGCTGGTCGTGCCGGACCGGGGTTTGTCACAGCTGCGAGAGCGGTTTGATTTCGGGGACAGTCGTCTACGGACCGGAGCCGCTCGATATGCCTGCCGATGGCAACCTGCTGGTTTGCTGCTCACAACCGAGCGGCGATGTTGTTATCGATTTGTGATGGAAGGCCCAGATTCGGCAGACCCACCTTCATTTTTTGCGCCGCTCCTTTCAGGACACATCGTTTTTGGTGCTGGCTTGTTGCCTCTGCGCCGGGGCTGTTAAAATCGTGAAGTAGCTTCCGAGAAGAACTGCGGACCGCAGGGTCACGGCCGTCCCTCTAGAAGCCAACTTGAAAATGGTCAAGCCCAGGACTCAATAGCGCTTCAGGGGCTGAAGCCCTCTTTTTCGTAGCCCTGAACGTCGCGGCTGAAGCCGCGACCCACAAAGACTTTTTAGAA